>JAEUVP010000469.1 GCA_016786805.1 Chitinophagaceae bacterium
GCCAATGCCAATATTGAATTATTATCCGGCCTGGTTTCAGCAGCCACACCACTGATCGGCATTGAGCCTTCAGCGATACTCACATTCCGGGATGAGTATATTGACCTTGCGGATAAAAAAAATAAAACGGCAGCAACAACTTTAGCCGCTAATTCATTTACCATCGAAGAATTTTTATCGAAGCAAGCGGTGGCTGGTCTTATTGACAGAAGTTTATTTAGTAGTGAAAAAATGGAACTGCATATCCACGGGCATTGTTACCAGAAAGCATTATCCACGCAGCAATCCATACTGGATACCGTTCAGCTGCCTGTCAATTTCAAAGCCAAACTGATCCCATCGGGTTGTTGTGGTATGGCAGGCGGTTTTGGCTACGAAAAGGAACATTATGAAATCTCACAACAGGTGGGAGAGCTGGTTCTCTTCCCGGCTGTAAAGGCGATACCTGAACATGACATTATCGTTGCTTCCGGAACTTCCTGCCGCCACCAGGTGAAAGATGGCACTTCTAAAAAAGCATTGCACCCGGTGGAGGTATTGTTTGATGCGTTGGTGAAATAATTACATCTTCATTAATTCTGCTGGTTCTGAAATCCCAGTTTGGTCTTTAAAATCTTACTTCATAGCAGGTAAATATTCTTTTGCATATAATTAGACATGCTGATTTTTTAAAATACAAGCAATTGCAAAAGATTTGTTAACGCTCAGTTTTTACCCAACGCTTTTTCACTCATCCGGGGTATTGTATCAGCTCTCCGTTGTTGGGGAGGATATTTTAAACCTTTAATCAAGAAAAGATGAGACAGTTATTTTTGAAAGTGATGGGCGGATTGATCCTAGTAAATTCAATACTCCTTTCCGCATGCAGTAAAAAAGAGGATACTATTACCCGCAATCCACTGGAAAATCCTCCCCCGGTATTATCCAGGTCGGTACAATGGACGTTAGATGCGTTGCCGGGTCAATCCTCCGGTCCTATAACAAATTTGTTTGCGATAGTTTCCGTGGAAAATGAACAGCAGCAGGAAATTTTATCCAGCAGGAAACTGGCCATCAGTTATAACGGGAAATACAAAACGGAGGAACTTGAATTGCCGGCAGGTACATTGAGAGTAACCCGGTTTATTTTGGTGAATGAAGCCGGGGTGGCGCAGTTTGCCACACCCAAAGCCGGTTCTCAAAAAGCAGGGTTAGTTACGGCAGCATTACCAGTTTCTTTTATTTTGCCACAGCCGCTGCTGTCTGCAGTTGCTCTACAGGTGCTGCGTATTCAACCCGGTGATACCCCGGAAAGTTATGGCTACCCGGCTGGAACTTTTAATAACGGAACACAAAACCCACCCCCGGGTGATGGGAATAGTATGGTCAAAATTAAGCTCCGGGCATTTGTACAGGTGGGTGATATCCGGTATGACAGTATCCCCGGCTCTGTTTTGTACACATATTGGGACGAGAACCAGCAATCATTTGGGAGATACCTCCCTTTAGTGGCAGGAGTGAATGAAATTGAAGTATCTGCAGCGGCTTTGCGTCATCATTTCAGATTTTCCAAATGGAGTGTAGATTATGAGCTGGGATTTACAAAACAGGAACTGGCAGAAGGAAGGTTGTATGAGATCGGCGGTGTAAAACAGGCGAAAAGATTAAAGAATGAACTGGTCTATACGCTGGTCAACGGATTCTATAAGCCGGAGACCCGGACAATATTTAGTTACGGCGCTGACAATAAATTGTCTGAAATAAATTATTACGCCAAAAGACAGGATAACAGCGTTTATCTTTCAAAGAAGGAAGTATTTCAATATGCGGGGGCACAGTTGCAGCAAATCAACCAGTTTGATGAAAACAGTGCTGCTGCCGGGTTTATTTCTTTCGAATATAATACATCGGGAAAGATAAGTAAGGTGGTCAACCAGGATGGTTCCGGTATTCGTACTACGGGTATGGCTACTTATCATTATACACCTGCTACGGATATGACAGAAGTGAAAATCCGTTATAGTTATTCGCACAATAGTATAGTAATGGATTATTTTCAGCGGTACAGGCAGGGAAATATGATATCCGATAACAGTGTAACCAGTGTGAATAATACGGAGAACGGACAGTACCTGTATGACAACGCCATCAATCCGTTTGCCCATATCGGGAGATATAATCTTTTGTTCTACGGAAGATCGAAGAATAATATATTGGATGAGCAAAAGACTTATTTCGGGAATTACCCGCAGGCAGTAGTGTATAGTTATACGTACCGGTACGATGAAGAAGGTTACCCGGTTGAGGTATTGAAAAGTTACAAATCATACCTCACAGGTCAGCATCTGTACACGACTAAAACAGTCTATGCCTATTAATTTTCCGGTCTAATGGAAAACAATTAATTTAAATCGTTAAAATGATAGTTATGCGGAATTTGTTTTTAATAATACTGGTCCTTGTGTTTACAGGATCATGCACAACGGTAAAAGTGGCTGTGCCGGGTGCATTCAGTGAAGCCGCCACAAAGATGAAAGTAAAGGGGGTGAATGGATGGACCGTTAACCAACGGCTTAGTTTTGGTAATTATAAAACATCAGTGGTGAAAAGGGGCTGGGATTTTACCAGCACTGTTCAGTATACCAGGTTTAACCTGAAACCAGAGGAGATGTTATTGCGGGTTTTTGAAATTGATACAGATAACCGGCGCAACAATCAACGTGGAAAATTCCAGTTCCTGTTAGAAGATGGTAACCTCGCCGCTGACATCTTTGCGACGGAAAAATTTTCGGAGAAGCAATTAGTGTATAAAAGCAATAACCCTTTTATCGGTGATGTAAGCCGGACTGACCGGTATGAATATGCATTTTCTGCAGCTATTCTGCCATTAACCGCAACGGATCATGATCCCTGGTCATTGGTGCTCGTCAACCGGTATGATGCCAAAAAAGATACCGCCCGGGGATTATTTGACCGCCGTTATGTGGAAGAAGAAGGCTACGTAACAAATGGTAAAGAGACGATCACTATTCAACCATTGCGGCTCGATAAAGTGACAACCCGGAACGGGAAGGATACAAAAATATTCGGCGGAAAGATGCTTACCGGGTATGAATTACGGTGGGATGATGGCGTGGTCGCTATTGTGGATATTTTGGATAATACCATCTGGCTGGCCAATGACCTGGATGCAAAAGACAAACTCATTCTTTCTTCCGTTTCTTCCTGTATCCTCCTGAAAAGAATGCAGGATGTAGAAAAAGATAAAGACGATTTTTAAGAAAGCGATGATTGCAGAAGCAAACGATACCACGGCATTGATCAAAGGTTGCCTGGCTAATCAACGATGGGCACAGGAGCAGTTATACCGACAGTTTTACCGGTATGCTATGGCTGTTGCCCTTCGTTATGCCAGGGATGAGATGGATGCTGCCGATATCATGAGCCATGCATTTGTGAAGATATTCAAGAGCATACATAGTTACGACCCGGAAAAAGGAACACTCCAGGCATGGATACGACGCATCGTGATCAATGAAGGACTTGATCATATCAAATCGAGGGAACGATTCAGCCAGCATGTGGAAATCGAATCGGTACCTGAACCGGAAATTAACAGTACGATATTAGAGCAAATGGGTGCCGATGAGATCATGGCACTTATACATAAATTACCACCTGCCACACATGCTGTATTTGTGTTGTATGCCGTAGAAGGCTATACGCACCGGGAGATCGGAAAAAAACTCGGCATAAGTGAAGGCACTTCTAAATGGCACCTCAGTGAAGCCCGTAAACAACTTCAACAACAGATCCGAAATATTTTTCCTTCATGAATCAACGAGCACAACAAGAAATACTGATTGCTGAAAAACTGGAGCAGCTTAGTATTCCGGACATGGTAGATGCAATCTGGTCCAGGATTGAAAACCAGTTGGATATTGATCTGCCAACCGATGAAGGCCCCGGCGGTCCGGATGCACCATCCCAGCCTGGTAAAGGTGCCTGGGTAAAGCCGGGAATATTCCTCTTTGTCACCGCTTTTTTCATCACTATATATTTTATCATTAATAAAAAAGACAAGAGCAGTAATTCACTACCTGCTGAAACGGAAAAACCTCTGTTAATTTCCCCGGATCAACCAGAGAAGGGGCCACCCGGAATTTATGATAAGCTGAATCAAAAATATTTGCAAACTGATCAGAATGGTCAGTTAATTCCTTTTACAGACAGCGGCGCCGCTGATCTATCAGTGACTCCTGAAAATATAAACTCGGACAGTATACCTCAGCCCGTTCCTGATAATAACCCGGTTATTTTAATGCCGCCTGCTGATTTGCTAATACCCGATACTGCTAAGAAAAAAAGTCGCGGAGTTAAAGGAGTCAATCCCGGCGATTACAAAGTTGTTCCATCCAAAAAAGATAGTGCGGGGTAATGGATGCAAAGATGTTGTTCAGCAGTGGTTGTTTCATCACCCAAGGTTTTCTGCTAAACCAACATAGATGTACTTACATGACAAACTTTTTATAGTATACACGTAAAACATAGACTATATAAATGCAAAAGACCGCTTCAAAGAAGCAGTCTTTTGTGCCCGGGGCCGGACTCGAACCGGCACACTCGTGAAAGCGGCAGATTTTGAGTCTGCTGCGTCTACCAATTTCGCCACCCGGGCAAAATCCTATCGATAAGAACTAAAGACCAATCCTTTGGCGGCATTGGGGCTGCAATATTAAGCCATTCCGGCTAATTGGCGGCGGATGCGGTCTAAATATTTTTTCTTGTAATAATAGGCTTTTACCTGCAACAGGTCTTTTTCGGAAAAACTGCTTTCCTTATAATTCTCCACCATTTCTTTAACTGGTTCATATATCTCGTTTTGAAGATTATTAACTGAGGATTCTAATTCCGCCTTGATAGCAGGCTCATCCGCATCCATTAATTGTTCATTTATTTCCAATACTTCCATCAAAAAATCAGGTGGAAGCTCATATTTCTCTTCTTCTTCCAGCAACCCTTTCAGCTGAAGCACATATTTAATGGTCTCATCAGTATTTTGAAAGGTTTTCCAGGCTTTATTCAGCAGGGCGGATTTTTCCAGTACTTCGGCCTGTGCCTGATCTTCCTCATTAATAAAATAATCCGGGTGATATTTCTTTGACAGTTCAAAGAACTTCCGGGATAGAGTGGCGGTATTCACTTTCAGGGTTACCGGCAGTTCAAATAATTCGAAATAGTTCATAGCCATTTATATATAAGAAATTATTTTCTGATAAAAATATCCTTAGTTTGGGTTACAAAACGGGATCTATTATTTACAAATCTACGAATAAGGCATGGAGGTAATCAGAAACCTCCCGGATACAGAGCTGGTAGCGAACCTCCGGGCGGGAAAAAGCATGGATGAATCGATCAAAACCATTTACAGGAACCACTTCGAAAGCCTCTGCTGGTATATCATGAACAACAGCGGCAGCAGGCAGGATGCGGAGGATGTGTTCCAGGAAGTGGTGCTGAGTTTTATTGACCTGGTACAAAAGGATAAGTTCAGGGGCGAATCAACGGTAAAGACCTTTTTATTTTCACTAAACCGGCATACCTGGCTCAACGAACTGAAAAGAAGGGGCAGGTCCCTGGCGAGGGAGGAAAAATATGAAAGAGGCCAGGAGAGAACGGAAATGGATGCAGGACATTATATCGCCGACCGGGAAGGAAAAGCAGAAGTAACCCGGTTAGTTGGGGAGTTGGGGGAGACTTGCCGGAAGATATTGCTCCTGTTTTATTATGAGAACCTGTCGATGCGGGAAATATTAGAAACCCTGCATTATGAAAACGAGCAGGTGGTGCGGAATAAAAAATATAAATGCCTGAAACAATTAGAACAAATGATCACTGAAAAACCATATTTGAAACAAAGCCTGAAAAACTTATTGCATGGATAATTCTACACCTGATATAACTTCCCTGCTCATCGATCATATCGACGGCGTTCTGCCGGCCACTGAAAAACAGCAGTTGGAAAAACAACTGGCTGCAGACAACATCATTAAAGATGAATGGGAGAACCTGCTTGGAACCACTGAAGCGATTAAATTATATGGATTGCAGCAAAAAATTGGAACTATACACCGGGAAATGATGACCGAATTGCAGACCCCTGTTAGAACCATCAGCCCGGTACGACGTATTGTTCGTTATAGTGTTGCTGTAGCCGCCAGCGTGTTACTGGTTGTATTAGGTATCACCGGGTATAATTTTTATAAATTATCACCTGATAAAGTATTTACTGAGAACTACAGTTTTTATGAGTTAAGCAATACCCGTGGTGCCGGATCCTCAATAACGGTAGCAGAAAAAGCCTACCAGGAAAAAAAATATAAGGAAGTAATAAGCATACATGACCAGGGAATTGAAGCCGGGCAGCTGACGGAATTTCTTGCAGGTCTTTCAGCCCTGGAACTGGATAACAATAGTAAAGCGATCACTTGTTTTAAAGAAGTAATTGAAACCAACCGGCAAACAAATGATAAGCTGCTGGAAGACGAAGCAGAGTACTACCTCTCCCTTAGTTATATCCGAAACAGGGATTATGATTATGCACTTGAGCTCATGAAAAAAATTCAGGATGACCCAGGTCACCTGTACAACGAGAAAATAACCGGCCAATTGATGCGCCAGGTCAAATTGCTGAAATGGCGTTAATGGTTGAATGGTCACAGTTAGTGTCCTCCTGCTTACAGGAGGATTTTTTTTGCTTTGCCGGTTACATGTTGCTCTCTGGTGTGTACTTATTCATGAAAACAAGTATTGTGAAATGAAAAAATTATTTATGAAAAACATGATCCGTTTGAGTGCTATGCTGCTGTTACTGGCAACCGTTATCTTTTATTCCTGTCAAAAAGATGTTTCCGGAACGAACAAGGTTGATATCAATAAACCGCATACCGTGGCCATTTACCTGACCGATGACCAGACACCCGTTTTTGACAGTGTATTTATTGACCTGCAACGACTGGAAGTGAAACTGGAGGACGATACCTTGCCCAATGATGGCTGGGTAAGTCTGAATATCAGGGCTGGTGTTTATAATATTCTTCGCCTGCGCAATGGTATTGATACCTTATTCGGCACCGGTACGCTGCCCAATGGCCGTGTCAAAAAAATCAGGTTGACACTGGGTACACAAAACAGTGTGATGAAAAATGGCCAGTCATTCCCGCTCCGTATCAAAGATGAGGACAGGCAGGTAACAGCCAACCTGGAGAGCAGCAATTTTGAGATCAACAACGGGCAGGTATTGTTCTGGATCGATTTTGATGCCAGCCGTTCCATACAGGTTGATAACAGTGGCTCAGGGAACAATAATGGTTACCGTTTAAAGTCACATATCAAAATATTTACAAGGAGTCATTCCGGTGAAATAGAAGGTAAGGTATTGCCAAGAGCCGCTGATGCAGTAGTGATGGCGATCAGCGGAACTGATACCACGATGGCCCGTCCCGATGATGATGACGGAGAGTTCAAGATCGTGGGCCTTACTGCCGGTACGTATAAAGTGTTCATAGATGGAAGAAACAATTATAATGATACAACGATCAACAATGTGGTGGTGAGGAACCGTGAGGATACGCATTTGCCAACAATAACATTACACCAATAGCTTTGAGCTTACCTGTGGAGAACTAAGCCGGGCCTGGTCAGGCCCGGCTTCTCTTTTTATGCTTTATAAATAAATAGACGGTGGTCAATACAATGATGCCTGCTGCTATCCACCACCAGGCTTTTGGATGATTGTTGGGCTGGTAATCCCCGATAAATAAAAGATGAGCCCAATAGTTAGGTGTTTTGAAGCGGGGATCGATGTCTTTACTTTTCAGCATATCCATCTTGGCCCGTTGCAAAGCCACATCTTTTGAGAAACCGTTATCAATATAATGATGGAGTTGCCGGGTGATAAATGCTGTTGTTTTATCTTCTGCTTTCCATAGTGATGTGATAATGTTAGGACAACCGGCATAAGCAAATGCCCTTGATAAACTCATCAACCCTTCACCTTTTACTAATTGACCAGCCCCGGTTTCGCAGGCACTCAGGATGATCAGTTGGGTGGAATCAAGATTCATATCATAGATCTCCTGCGCATATAACCGGTAATCATCATTGCCAGGATAGAATGCAATAAAAGAACGCAGGGGAAGTTCATTGTTCACAGTAGCATGTGTGGCGAGGTGAATGATGCCATTATGGTTAGCTGTGGTTAAAAAATTTGCTTTGGTGGCACTGCTGCCCGTAAAAATTGTGCCCGGCAGCTGGCTCACTTCTTCTTTGGAGGCGGGCAGTTTAGTGAAGGAAAAACCGGCTGCGTCTTCATAGCCTTCAGTTGTAAATGGTGCAAAGGCCAGCGTACCATTTAATTTTCCAGTTGCTGTTTTGGGCTTTCTCAGCAGGGCCGTTGAATATTGGTATTGAACAGCAAATTTTTCCAGCAGGTAATTACCCTGTTCATCCTGCAGGGCTTCGAAAGGAAGATAGTTCAGTTCATCATCCGGTATAATGATCAGCCGTTTTGCGGCAGACAATTGTTGTTCAACAGGCTTTATAAGGATAGTATATAAGGCCTTGGCTTCAGGCTGACCTTCAAAACGTTTCAGGCCGTCGATCGTATGAAGAGCTGTTTTGTACCCTGCCAGTTGTTTATAAAAATCTTCAGTTACCGGGGCCCGGTAATAATTGATGCCATGTGATGAGATCAGCAATACCAGGATTTCTTTTACTGATAAATGATAGGATAGCAGTGTTGTGTTATTATCCAGCAATTCCCGGAGCTCTTTAACAGAAGGGATACGTTCGGCAGCCTGTTTATCCCGGTAAACAGGATCAGCATTTATTTGTTCCTGGATCTTTCCCAATTGGATCTCGTCATCCCGGATAGCGGCATTGATCCCCGCCAGTTGTACACTGTCTGTTATATTGGCTGCTTTCAGGCTCCTACGGGTGATAGATGTTTTCAGGGAAGCCTCCTGCCGGGTCAGGTCATTACCGGAACCTTTGAGTTTATTTTCCTGTACGTTCAGCGAAAGGATCGAAGCTTTGTTCCGCTGATCAAAGAAATAAGCTTCTTCCAGGAACTGCTTCTCGCCGGTAAGCTCATGCAACAGGAGGCTGACATCAATAGGTTTACTGTGAGCCGTATATTTTATTTTATTCAGGAAAAGGCGGGCTTCGTCGGAGTCATAGGTTCTTTCTACAAAATCAGCCAGTTTAAACGCAGCCCGGTAAGCATCCAGTGAAGCTTTGAGCTGGATGATGTTCTTTTCCTGTTGGTAAAAGAAAACAAAGGCATCCGCTTTAGCTGTTAGAGCATTGAACAGGTTGATATAGGAAAATACCCCGCTGAATTGTTCCGGGTTTTTATAAATATCTCTTTCATTAAAGTCGTTGACAAACTGGATAACCGACTGCTGGTATTGCTCCAGTGCTTCTGTAAACTTATCTTTTTGAAGGGCCAGGTCCCCCAGGTGTTTCAGTGCCAGGCCAGCCTGTATATTCTTACGGCCAACATTCCATTTTTTATTCTCTGCCAATACTTCCAGGTAATAATGCCGGGCTGAATCAATTTCGTTCACACTTTCATATGCCTGTCCGATATCATTCAGTAACCGGACTATCTTGTTAGTATTATACCGTACCTGTTTAAAAAAACCGATGGCTTTCCGGCCGGCTCCCAGTGTCAGGTTGATCGTTCCTAAATTATGGAGGATATCATTTTTATTAATATCTTCTTTTAATAGTTGCTGGTAAATCGTATTGGCATCATCATATTTTTCCAGTTTTGTTAAGGTGGCCGCCAGGTTGATCTGGTAGTTAGCCCGAAGCCCTTCGGTGGAGGAATTAGGTGTACCTAACAGGGCTATCGCTTTTTCAAAATAGTTTTTTGCCTGGCTGTAATTGCCTGTTTCAAAATACATAGCTCCCAGTGTATTGTAGAGCCGGTTGGTTCCATCCAATGGAATGGAATAGCGGGAAGCTATTTCTTCTGCTTTTTTATAATTGAACAGGGCAGAATCAAATTGATTACTGCTGTACTGGATGCCACCCAGGAATATATAGGGTTTGAATAAAAAGGAATCAGGTAGTGTGGGAAGTTTGCTTTTAAGGAAAATAGCTTTTGCATAGTTCTTTTTAGCTGATTCGGTGCTGTCGAAATAATGCTCCAGTTCGCCAATTTTATAATAGCAATGAAAGGCAAGGGAATCATTAAAGGCATTTTCTACGGCCGGTAGCACGGCTTTAAAGCTTTTTAGTGCCTGCTGGTTCAGGGCTGCTTCTTTCTTTCCTGTTTCGTCTGTATAATTGGGAAGCGAAGAGAGCTGGCCGGCTTTATGATAAATTATATCTGCAACTGCATATTCTTCCCGGTAGGAATGGTTGGTCAGTGACTTTTGTTGTGAAAAAGCAAGTAGAAGAAGAAAGGCCAGTAAGATTGATAAAATGATCCTGTTCATGATAAGCCTGCTGCTTATCAAATTTAGCAGAACTAAGTGATTACTGGTTTACAATTATGACACAAGGTGGTCTTGGTTTGGCCACACGGCCTAAGTCGCTGCCTCTTAAAAAGACACCCTGTGAAGTACGGTCATTCAGTATGTCCCATACATATTGTGGTACATCGTTGACCGTATTGTACCAATATAAAAGCACTTTCAGTTTATTCTCTGATTTGCCACTGGCATCGTTGATCCGGTATTTGATCTCAAATGTTTGCTGGGCATCATTGCGGGGTGGAAAACCGAATACGCCGTTACGGATGGTCTCTTTAAGGTTGATCTTGCCATTATCGGTTCGTACAGAGCAGCCACCGCTGTTGGCCAGGTTGCCTTCATCAAATACGGAACCAGTGAGCGGTAAAGCCCTGCTTTCATCTGCGTTGTAAATAGGGAAAGCTATAGAGTCGTTGGCAGATAAGTAATAGAAATGATCTTTAAAGGTAATGCCGGATAAAACCACTTTGGTCTCCGTAACTGTACCATCGGGAGCGGTATGGGTAATGCGGTAGCGGAGGCCGGTCTCACTTTTTGATACATTAATGGCACCGGTATTCTCATCAATTTCTATTCCTTCGGGAAAACCATCATACATACCAGCTCTTTTTTGAAGCGGCTCCACAATATAATCCGTGGCCTGTGCCCGCATATAAATGATCGAGTCACCATAACTAAGGGTATAAGGGCCGGTCGGCTCATCAACACCAGCTTTGGGATCGCAGGATATAAAAAGCACTACAGCCAGTAATGCCGGGATAAAACGGAGGATACCTCTATTTCTCATATAGGCCTTTTTTGTGTGTAACCCCCGGAAGCTGTTTTGTAACCGGGTAGGGCTAACTTTTTTCAAGGAAATTAAAGTTACAACATTTATTATGCCAGCCTCGTTGATTTAAATCAGCTTGTTTTGCAACGGGAGAAACGGCAACTTTGCGGCCATAACTAACGAGTAAGGCTATATGACAAGAATCGGACTTATACGAGAAGGAAAGATACCTGCGGATAACCGGGTGGCACTGACACCTGCCCAGTGCAAATGGGTGCACAAGAATTCAGCCCATGTAAAAATAGTGGCCCAGTCATCTTCTCACCGCTGCTTCAGCGACAGGGAGTATTTATCAGCAGGAGTGGAAGTAAAAGAAGATATTTCCGACTGTGATATTTTATTAGGCATTAAGGAAGTACCCATTGACCAGTTAATGGACAATAAGACCTACTTATTCTTCTCACACACAAAGAAAAAACAACCTCATAATCAGAAACTTATAAGGTCTATCCTGAATAAAAAAATACGTTTGATCGATTACGAGTGCCTGGAACATGAGGATGGTCAACGGATCATTGGGTTTGGCTTTTTTGCCGGTGTTGTGGGTGCTCATAACGGGATGATGGCTTATGGCAATCGTACCGGACTTTTTAAATTAGACAGAGTTTATAAACAGCGTAGCTTCAGAGAATTAATTCATAATTATTTTGGCCTTCGATTGCCGAATGTAAAAATTGCCATCACCGGATCTGGTCGTGTGGCGCATGGTATTTTAGAGATCATGAACCTGATGGGAATCCATGAAGTGGAACCAGATGATTATCTCAAACGTCGTTTTTCCTATCCTGTTTACACCCAGTTAAAAGGTGCTGACCTGTACCGGAATAAGACAACCGGAGGTTACAACCGCCTGGAATTTCATGACCACCCGGAACTGTATGAATGTACCTTCCTGCCCTATATTGCCCAGACCGACATATTGATGAATGGAGTTTACTGGGATAAAGCAGTGCCCCGGTTGTTTGAAAAAACAGATGCTCTTTCGGATAATTTTATCATCCAGACTATCTCTGATATAACCGATGATGCGAACGGTTCGGTACCCATTAATCTCGGCGATCAGACCATTGAGGATCCGATCTACGGTATTGACAAGAAAACGCTGGAAAAAACAGCACCTTACTTAGAAACTTCGATTGATATAATGGCCGTTGGCAATCTTCCTAATGAATTGCCCCGGGATGCGTCCCGTTATTTTGGAGAACAGCTTATTAAGCATGTGCTGGAAGACCTGGTAGGAAACGGATCTGCAATTATTGACCGGGCCACTATGGCAAAGGATGGCGACCTCACTTCTCACTTTGAATACCTCAGGGACTACGTATCCGGAAACTAAGAGCATAAAAGCAGTTCCGCAGAACTGCTTTTATGTAAAAATTATTCAGGGAAGGTTAATCATTCCCAGGTCCGTATTTGACTGAGTACTCACCCTGATGTCGCTGATGACGATAGATTTTTCTTTATCATCAGTTTGAGTTTCACCAATAAGGCGGTATGTGATTTTCATATTGTAGATCCCGGCTGGTAGTTCCCCGGCTTTTAAATCTCCTTTTTGTTCGGCCGTTCCGCTGGCAATGATAGTCCGGTCGTAATAAATAATGAAAGTGGCGGATGCAGGGGCCGGAAAAAGTTTGCCGCTGACTGAACCGGTAAACGGTGCAGGCCCCCTGTCTGTATTATCCCGGGTACGGGTTGTTTGGTTATTAATAGATTTTTCTGCAACCGTTTTATCTTTTGAGCAACTGGTAAATGTTGTTACTGCAAGGATTAAAGCAAGCAGGCAGGTTAATACTGTGTTTTTCATGACTACATTTTTAGATGAAGAATAGGATGACAAGCAGGTAATCAACTGCTGATCCGGAATGACAGTGATAGCCGCTTACATCAAGTGGTAAATGCAGTGTGCAGGTATGTAACCTTAATTCTGTTAATGCTACATGAAAGGAATATTACAGGGACAGGTAGTAGTCTTTAAGCAGGCTGGTAAATTCCGGCGTGTATTCCTGTTGTTCATTTTTTATACTTATCTCCCGGGCATGTTGTTCTTTAACGGGATTGCTTTGATGGGTGCCCGCCAGCATAACACGGAAATAATCATGCCTTGTAGTTTGCCGTACCAATGTTTTTTCGGTGATCAGCAAGGAGTGTTTATTGAAAAGGGCGGGCAATTCTTCCTGCCTTTTATAGGGCAGTAAAAGATAGAAACTGCCATTTTCTGAAAGGGACTTTTTAATGATTCCCAGCAAGCCGTCGAGGGTTAATGCGCTGCTATGATGCGCTATATTTTTACTATCATCATGTGATTTTAATTCATCTTCATAAAATGGTGGGTTGCTGATTATCAGGTCATAATTCTTGTTTGTTGAATATAATTTAGCATCAGTATGCATGACACTGACCTGTTCTTTCCATGGAGACATATTTACATTTTCAGCCGCCTGTGAGGCTGCTTCTTTGTCGATCTCTTTCGCCTCTATTTCGGCGGTTGGATTTTTCTGTGCCAGCATCAGGCTGAGCAAGCCGGTTCCGGTTCCGATGTCCAGTACTTTTAAGCCAGGCTCCCGGTCCTGTATTTTATCCGCTACCCAGGCACCAAACAGGCAACCATCTGTTGTTACTTTCATGGCGCAGCGCCCCTGGTGAACGATGAATTGTTTAAAACGGAAATAAGTATTTGACAAAGGGTCAGGCTTTTTGTAAATGTAACCAGAAACCAGTGATTAGTAACTGAGTTTACCAATTCGCCCTGGCTGATGCACTTACGGAGAGGTCTGCAAACTGGCGGGCCTGGTATTTATAATAACCTGTAATAGCGATCATGCCGGCATTGTCGGTGCAATACTGAAAGGCCGGGATAAAAGTATTCCAGTGGTATTGTTCACCCATTGCCGTGAATGCTTTCCGTAACCCGCTGTTGGCAGATACACCTCCGGCAAGACAGATGTCATGTATACCGGTTTCAATCGCCGCCTTTTTAACTTTATTGAGAAGTATGGTCACAATACGGTGCTGAATGGAAGCGCAGATATCAGCCAGGTTATTTTGAATAAAGGCCTGTTTCTCTTCTTCTGTTACATTGAACTCTTCTTTATACAAATTGCTTTTACCTGCATTTTGCAGAAAGTAAAGGATCGAGGTTTTCAGCCCGCTGAAACTAAAATTCAGCCCGGGTATCTGTGGCTCCGGGAATTTGAACCGGTTGGGGTCACCTTCTTTAGCATATTTATCGATCAATGGCCCGCCGGGATAGGGAAGGCCCAGTATCTTGGCGGATTTATCGAAAGCTTCCCCGGCTGCATCATCAATTGTTTCACCGATCACTTTCATACTTATTGGTGATTCACATAATACAATTTGTGTATGACCGCCACTTACCGTTAAGCAGAGAAAAGGAAAACCGGGTTTGGGATCATCGATCAGGTTGGCCAGCACATGGGCCTGCATATGATGCACGGCGATCAGTGGCTTATCTAAAGAAAGAGCTAATGATTTGGCAAATTGTCCGCCAACGAGCAAGGAACCGATAAGCCCGGGTGATTGCGTAAAAGCGATCGCATCCACAGCCGAAAGTTGTGTATTAGCTGTTTTCAAAGCGGTATCCACTACCGGAACGATATGTTGCATATGTGCCCTGGAGGCCAGCTCGGGTACCACGCCACCGTATCGTTCATGCACGGCCTGGTTAGCTATGAAATTGGAAAGGATTGTACCATCCACACAAACAGAAGCGGATGTTTCATCGCAACTTGATTCTATGGCCAGGATGGTGGTTGACACGTTAATAAGTTAACAGGTTAATAAGCTATTGCAAAAATAACAGCTTACCTGATTAACTAATAAACTTATTTACTTCGGATCGCCACCACGGGGTCCATCTTTGCTGCCTGCAGTGCCGGTATAAAACCAGCGAGTATGCCCACAAAAATGCAAATGCCGATAGCCAGCACCATATAACTGGTAGAGATATAAACGGGGAAATTCAATGCCTGGGTAAGGATCACGGTTAAGAGGAATACCAAAGTAAGACCTATTAATCCACCAATGATGCAGAGAAAAGCTGATTCTAATAAGAACTCAGTGAGTATCACCCGGCTCTTGGCGCCAATGGCTTTTTTCAAACCGATTTGGCCGGTACGTTCCCGGACGGATACGAACATGATATTTGCCACACCAAACATGCCGACGATTAAGGATAAGGCAGCAATGGCCCAGCCGCCGATATTTAAACCCACGAAGGCTGAACTGATGGCATCGCTGAAATCATTGATATCGTTCAGGGCAAAATCTTCTTCTTTGGTGGGGCTGAGTTTATGCAATGCTCTCATAGTGCCGGTCAGGTCATCTTTCAGCGCCTTGCTGGTCATGTAATCCTGTCCCTGCACCATAATGATGGGATCGGTTTTTAGCTCATTCATAATTGAACGAGCAAACTGGTAAGTGAACAACACACTTTGGTCAAATTCAAAACCACCGATGATTCCTTTACCCTGTTTCTTTATTACGCCTATTACCAATACATTTTTACCCCGGGCCGAAATTTCTTTGCCTACCGCATTTTCCGGGGAGCCATATAATTTCTCAGCGATTTCATTTCCAATCACCCCAACATTGATGCCTCTTTCAAATTCTGCTTCGGAAAAATAGCGTCCGGTGCCAATACCCATGGTCTGTATATCATCAAAGTCTTCGCTGATACCATACAGATTCACATTGGATAACTGGTTCCCGGCAAACTCAACATTATCTTTTGTATTGATGGCAAACGCTGCGAACTTGGCACTCTTTGTCCGGTCTTTAATATGTTTCATCTCATCATACTTAGGAACGGGACGGTTCACATATTTCCACCAGGGATAATCGGGGCCGCCACCGGCACTGTAATCCCATTTATCAATATAGATCGTATTAGTGCCTAAGGATTTTACTTCGTTCTGGATATTTTGTTCCAGGCTGTTGACGGTGGCCAGTACGCCGATAATGCAGAAGATACCGATGGTGATACCAAACAGGGAGAGGAACGTACGGAGTTTATTCTTCCATAATTCCTGCAGCGCCATTTTAAAACTGCTGTAAACGATTTCTAGTGACCGGCGGATCATGTAACAAATTTACCGGAAGATGCCGTAACCGGGCATGATTTTATTTGACTGGTAAGATCACAAACCGAAAGACTGTGATTTCCTATGTTCCTGTCCGTTTATTGAATGGTCCCAAGATCGGTTGGCAGGCCGTCCAGGCTCTTCAGGTTCTTTTGCTGCACATATTCATGCAATCCGTCAGCACCTTTCTTTTCGGCCCATTCAAAATGAATGTCTCTTTCGCCGTTGTAAGTATATAAAGGCACCCCAAAGCCACAGGAAGTTTGCACCAGGTCTATATCAGCTATAATGAGTTGCCGGGTGCTGGGGTAGATGGTGAAATGCGGTGCCAGCTCTTCCCATTCTGCTGTGCCGGGCAATACGGCATGGCCTTTACCATAGAGCCGCAAAATATTCGGAGCCCCTTCAAAGGAGCAGAACATGATGGTGATGCGGCCGTTTTCTTTGGTATGTGCAGATGTTTCATTGCCACTGCTGATGAGATCCATGTATCCCACTTTGTGGTCTGATAATACCCGGAAACAATCCAGCCCTTTCGGAGAAAGATTCACCCGGCCATTGGCACTCAAAGGAGCAGTAGCAACAAAAAAGATATGCTGCTGTTCCATGAATTCCTTGTGTGCCGGTTTGATGGAGTCGTGAAGTTTGCCCATGATGCGAGGTATTGATGATAAGTATATGTAAAGATAAGCCCTGCTTTAATTAACTGCTGGCACCCATCCTGGTTTCATTTCAATCACCTGAATCCTCAACCTGTTACATCCAGGTGTGATCATGCTTCAGGCTATATCTAACATTGCTATTATTTTTTTTGTATGAAGAAACCGGAGAATTCAAATTCAGTTAAGAATGCGTTGATGGCTGCTCTGTTCATTGCAGCAGCGTACCTCTTTATGTTTGGGAAGGTTATATCCTTTCCGTACAATATTCCTTTTATCTGTGCTATTATTATAGCAGGATATCTTTTTTTTAAACGGCCATTGTTTTTATTGGGTATTCAAAAGATCCGAAAGCCTTTTTTGTTTATACTAACGGCCGCCGCCACAGCCCTTGCAGCAGAGCTGCTGATGGATTGGTTGGTGCAGCCCCTCGTTAATAAACTTTGTACTACAGTGCCCGATTATAGTTATTTCAGTGTGCTGGAAAGTAAAACATCCATGTTTACTAAATATTTTTTTTATACCTGGCTCAGTGCGGCGGTGGGAGAAGAGTTATTATTCCGGGGATTTATGTCTGACCAGTTGAGCAGGTTGGTGCCCCCGGGAAAATGGCAAAGAGGTGTGGTCTTATTCATTGGGGCTGCCTTGTTTGCTTTTGCACATGGCTATGAAGGACCTGCCGGTATCGCCATGACTTTTTTATGGGGAATGCTTTTCGGTATCATTTACAAAAGAAGCGGGAACATTTGGTTTACAGTACTGGTGCATGGTATAATAGATACGATCTTTCTTTCGTTGGCTTACACAGGTCATCTTTCTTATTACGAATTACCTAACCGGTTGTTCTGGGGATATTGATCGACCGAAAGGATAAGTGGCTGGTTGTAGCAGCGGGAGTAAAATGAAATATTATTTCAGTTTCACTTTCCTGTATTCCCCCACCCAGATCCAGGGACTGATGCGGGATTGCCGTTCACAAACCTGTTGAACGGTCCAGTCACCGGCAGCATCATATTCATACCGGAAAATACTATCGGTCATATAGTCAAAGCCCCGGTGCAATTTTTTTATGATCAATCCCTTGCTGTTATATGTAGTGATGATTTTTTTTACTTTCTTTTTTCCCTCAGCTGAAAGCAACTCAGTAACGACCTGGTTACTGTCTTTGGTTGTATACTGGTACACATGTACCTGTGCCGGATAATGCCCATCTGCTGTTTCAATCATTTTTACAAGACGTCCGCTGGAATCGTAGAAATATTCCTCCTGCCAGTTGTACCTTTCGCCTTGTTTGGTTCTTTGTTCCTCCCAGGCCAATTTTAAAAGACCACTGTCGTTATAACTGAAATTTCTTTTATCAACCAGTCGATGCGTCCGTACATATTTCTCTTCAGCGATCTTTTGTTTTTTACTGTTGTAGATATACAGCGTCTTGTCAGTAAGACTGTCCTCGTAAACAGGAGTGGTTCGTTCCAGCAACAGCCCATCAGCATCATATTTCTCCAATATGATACCCTGTCTTTTCTGTTTACTGTGCAGGCCATTGGTATATTTCCAGTGTGTACATTCGATGGTATGTTGTGCCTCTGCTGATTGTAGGGCCAGCAGGATCAAAAGGAAAAGCAGCCTGGGTTTCATATTATAAATATAAGAAGGTTTTTTCTCGGCTTACGGCTTGTCGCCGAAATCAGTACCTTCACTTTTCAAAAATATTAACATGAAACGTTTCTTACTGTTACTCAGTTTTTTTGTTGCAGGTGTGATACAGGCACAAACTGCAGATGAAGTTATTCAGAAATATACAGCTGCTATGGGAGGCCTGGATGCATTTAATAAAGTAACCAGTGCAAAGATCACCGGTAATATCATCAGCCAGGGTATGCCGATGCCACTTACCATTCAGCTGATCAATAATAAAGCGGTACGTACCGATGTAGATGCGATGGGCCAGGAAATAGTGACCGTATATAATAAAGGAACCGGGTGGAAAATAAACCCGTATACAGGAGCCGAAACAGCAACCGAATTAAGCGGACAGGAACTTACTGAAGCCAGGTTACAGACCAGCCTGGTCAATAACCTGATGGATTATAAGAAAAGAGGACATAGCGTGGAACTGGCCGGGCAGGAGGATGTGGAAGGGGTCAAGTGTTACAAAATAAAACTGGTTAGTGCAGATGATAAAAAGACGACAATGTATTTTATCAATACAGCGGATTACCTGTTAATAAAGACAACTGCTACCAGGGAAATGCAGGGGCAGGAGATGGAAGTGGAAACTTTTTATTCAGACCTGAAAGATTTTAACGGCCTTAAGTTCTATATGATGAGATCTCAGAAAATACAAGGCCAGGTGTTCCAGGAAGTAAAGCTGGATAAGGTGGAACTGAATATTCCCATTGATGAAAATATTTTTAAGATGTAGCAGCAGGCAAGCCCGCTAACTGAAATGTCCCGCTGTATACAGCGGGACATTTTTTATACCTGGAAATGAAGGATTGTCTTTCACTGTTTCACCGGCGAAGGCAACAAAAGATAAATGATATACAGGGCGATCATTATTGAATCAGCAATAACAGCGGTACCTGCGCCCAAGCCCCAAAACGATAAACCTGATGATAGTACTAAACTGATGAATATGATCTTGCTGATACCCGCAATCACCAGTGTGAATTTTCGTTCGGGAATATGGAAGGCTCCATAAATGAGCATAATACCCACCAGGCCGATCAGGGCTCCCCAGTTACGGGTCACAATACCTGCCACGGGCCCCTCCAGCGTGGCACCGAAATTGGATCGCAACGATTCCTGCGGGGAGAACAAAGCAAGAAACATCGTACAGGTTAACAAACCGGAAACAAGCATGACCCATTTAAAGTTGGTTAGGAAAAAACGCATGGCTTAATAGTTTTGGTGAAAGCAAGTCATATGGAAGAGAACTGTATCTAAAGTAAAATATTTTTTCAATATGATCAATTGCAGCCGGGAACCGGGGGTGCCCGTTCTGCATAGATCATTATACTTGACATACTGCTAAAAGTTTTTTCGCAGCGGAACGTGGAGTGGAAATATAGTCACTGAAACGGGTAATTTGTAACAGCAGTTCCAGGTCAGCACCTGTTTTGAACAATTCATACCATTCGGCTGGCTGATCAATACGATCAATAGCTATCTTGGCCGGAATTACCACGACCAAAAAAATCAGTATGAAGCGCAACCGCCCCGTGTACTTCTTATTCTTATTTTCAATCTCTTATTTTGCTTCGCATGCGCAGTTGCATGACAGCACCCGCCGGTACGTAAACGCCTGTGTGGACCTGATGCAAAAAGAATCCCTGTACAGTAACCGGGTGAACTGGAAAATGATCCGCGACAGCGTTGACCTGCAACTTCAACAGGCAAGTAGTTCCCGGCAGGCGGAAGAAACAGTGATCTGGGTTTTTAAACAGCTGAAGGATAATCATGGTTTTTATGGTGGCATAGATACCTCTTACCGTTATAGTAAACCAGGGCCTGAAAGAATATTCAGCCATGGTATTTTAGAAGAGTATAAAAAGCCCCGAGCCGTAAAGACAGCTATGCTGGAGAATGGCATCGCTTATTACAAGATGCCGGCTGTACTCATTGGCAGCAATACAACCAAAATGAAGCAATGGGCCAACCTGCTAACTGATTCCTTATGCAAACTGGAAGCGCAGCAGCCCCGGGCTTATATCATCGACCTGCGCATGAATAACGGTGGCAACAGTGAACCGATGTGGCAGGCACTCAAGAACCTGCTCGGGGAGAATAACCGAACGTATATGGCCAATGCCAGGAAAAAAATTCTCCCGGATGAGAATGATTCGGCAACGCTGGCTTACAAAGCCGCTGCTGTTCCTGATCATCCCTGTGTGTTTCGTAAAAATATTCCTGTTGCTGTTTTGATCGGACCGGGAACAGCCAGTTCGGGGGAGATCATGGCTTTATCCTTTACCACCCGTGCCCATACCAAACTTTTCGGGGAACCTACTATTGGAGTGGCGAATGTAACGAACGGGTTTCCTGTGCAGGATAAAGGGTACCTGTTACTCACCGTTGGATATATTGCCAATGCCCGGAAGAAGATACTGGGCGATTATTTTATTGAACCCGATCTGTTCATCAAAAGCGATGATAACTATACAGCACCCGAAAAAGATATAACCGTACAGGCGGCAATGCAATGGCTGAATGCCCGGCAGAAAAAAAAATAAACGCTGATCTCAGATGCAAAAGCGACAACCAGTGCTGTAAAATAGCAACCGGTGCAGTTGTCATTAACATACAACTACACCGGCTGAACATGAATAGCTAATTATTTTATTACCGTCACTTTCATGGACCCGCAATTATTG
>JAEUVP010000483.1 GCA_016786805.1 Chitinophagaceae bacterium
ACACTATCTGTAAATGTTGTAGTATTCGCCGGAGCTAACCCTACTGGTGCATAACCAGAAGTAGCATTAGTTGATCTCCACACCTCGAAGCCAGTTTCATTATTACTGTTATCAGTCCAGGATACATTGACTGCCTTGTAAGATACAACAGATGCAGCAAGATTTGATGGTACTGCAGGTGCTGAACCATTATTTGCAGCTGCTTCCTGGAAGGCACTGTTTGGTATTGCTCCAAAAGAAGTTCCTGAAGAAGGAGTACGCCATGATACTGTAAGTCCTTCTCCGCCGCCCTGTTCGTAAAAGGCAACTGCTATCGGGTAAACACCAGCTGTAAGACTTAAAGCAGCTGAAGTTCTGTCCTGGCCGCCGTGAAGTCCGTCATTATTCACCGTTGGTGCGCCAGAAAAACTATACGGTGAAGTACTGCCATTCAGGCTTCCCAGCCATAAACGACTTCCGTCATCAGAGTTCGTACGGAAATAGTATGTACCTGAAGTAGGGATGACAATATATCCCTCCCACAGGAAGGCAAAATTATCATTCTGCACTCTCGGTGTCAATGCGAAATTGGTCATCACACCCGTAGTGACAGGAGTCAGAGAGTTGAAATCAGGAAGATTATTCCAGGTTCCGGTATAAGTATAATGTTTGTACGCAATACCATTAATACGTGGCTGTGCGGTTACCTGGTTACTAAATGGTGACTGGTTACCTGCACCATCCAGTGCTCTTACGGTGAAATTATAAGATTGCTGCGGCGTCAGTTCATTAATGGTGATAGAAGTTCCTGTGGCAGGATAAGCTCTTACTCCATCAATGTAAACATCATATCGTGTTACAGCAATATCATCAACAGATTCCGCCCATGTAAGAGATACAGATGTCCGGGTGATACCAGTAACTTGTAAATTCCCGGGAGCTGTTGGGAGTTGTGTATCAGACTCTGTTGTAGCAGAAGCTTCGTTTGAAGCAGCAGAAGCTGCGAAACCATTGATAGCTCTTAATTTGTAATAATATTTTGTTTTGGGAGTCAGGCCAGTTACGTTATAAGTAGTGGCGTCAGCTCCTGTTATTGCCAGTAAAGTATAAGGACCGCCGGTACTCGTACCCTGGTATATTTCGTAATTGGTTTCATTGTATTGAGGAGCGGGATTATCACTCCAGTCGAGCCGGATTGTGGTTTTTGAAGTGGTTGTTGCTACAACATTGGAAGCAGGGCTTGGTTTATTAGCCCCATTTGCATCAACAACAGCAAAAGGATCAGAAAAACTGCTTGAACAACCATATTGCTCAGTAACTCTTGCAATATATTCTCCGGGAGTTGTTACCACTAAGGTATTAGCCGTACCAATAGAAGTGTTATTGCCTACTCGTCTCCATTCATAAGAAGCATAACCTGTGGGCACCATCAATGTAACGCTGGTGCTGCCATCTAATGCAGGTAACACACGGCTCATCAAGCTTTCGGTAGCAATAGGAGGCGTTACGGTAGCCACTTTTATTTTTATTTCAACAGGTATCCTTGACCAATCAGACCATATACCATTTTTTTGCACCCTTGCAGAATACACTCCCAATTGTGTTACATTAATGCTATTGGATGTAGCCCCTGGAATTAAAACGCCGTCTTTTCTCCATTCATAAGCTGTCATACCGGCTACAACACCCACCGTCACATTGATCGGGTCGCCCGGGCAGAATTCTGTTCTGCCGAATAATGTCCATGGATTAGCACTATAAGCCCTTCTGCAAGCCGGGAAGAAATCGGGCTCTGCCCACGCAGCATTCCAGGTTCCATGTCCAAGGGTAGGGTAAAGTGTGTTTTTGAATTGACCGCCGAGAGCTGCAATAGCTGTAGCCACTTCATTCGTTGTATTAGGATCCGGGTTACTATCCTTACCCCCCTGGAAATGCCAGATCGGGGTGTATTTATATTTCTGAATATTAGCAGTACTTCCATGTGCCAATGAAACGCCTGACATTGGCAAACAGGTAGCGATATAAGTTGGATAATTGATCATCATTTCCCAACAGGCGCCACCTCCGGCAGAAAGCCCGTTAACACTGGTCGCAAAAGGATCCAGTTTGTTATTAGTGATCATGTAATCTAATAGCTGCCTGATAATGGCAAAATGGTTGGTGCCCCAACCTCCCGCACTTTGCGGGATTATAATAAAGCCATCAAAGCTTCCATTATTGGTAGCATTATTAAAAGCAACTCCCCCATTGGCCATGGACCATTCATTATCGTAGATAGTTCCTCTTTCACCAATACCATGCAGGAAAAGAACGGCAGGATATCTCTTACCATCATTTGCTGTATGATTATACGATGCGGGAAATTTGATCCTGAAAGGAACACCACTCAGGTAATACGCTTTCCAGGAATCGGTATTCCAGGATAACCGTTTTGTCCTGATCCACTTTGCGATGGTTCCGTTGGCAGGTGTTGCCGGCGGAGCAGCTGGATTATAGGTGATAACCGGATCGGCCGGATCGATCACACTCTGGGCATTACCGTCCTGTACAAACGCAGCAACTGCAAATACCATGGCAAGAATAACTCTCTTAAAAACTTTCATAATTTGAAGGCTTGAGATAATGGGTAAATTCATTTCCTTATATCTGTAATTAAAAACTTTTTTTAAATCTTTTTTCATACGTCTTCCCTGCTTGCTTATGCAGCCCGCAGGGTGTTTTGCCTGTAACTCATTTTTTCAGCACTTTTCCTTTTTTCATCTCCTTTCAAATGCCACATAATTCCTTTCCAAAAAGATTGCAGATGTTGCTTCTGCCCTTTCAACAGGAATACAATGGTATTCTTGGGAATTGTAAACAAAATAAAATAGCCGAGGAATATGGTATAGTTCAGCAAGGGCATATTCCTTTGCATAAACAATATCCTGTTCCGGGTAAGGTAATATGTTTTTAAAGGGCTCGATTTGCCGGTAGTCATTGATTCTTTATGATAAATCAATGCCTTCGGCTGGTAATATATCTTGTACCCTTTTCTTTTAATCTGCTCTGACCAGTCCAGTTCTTCATAATACAAGAAGAATATCTCTGGCATCAAACCTGCATCTTCAACTACTTTCCTGGGCAGCATCATTGCTCCGCCATGGCCATAATGAGTTGCTTTCAATTTATCATACTGCCTTGTATCTTTTTCTCCGCAACCTATCATACCGTTCCTGCCGGTAAATACATTCACTTTATTATACCCGGCATATTCGATCGTTCCTTTATTAAAGAAATAATGAAATTTAGGGCTTACAATTCCAGCGTCAGGGTGGCTTTTAAACACCGAAACAAGCTCTTCAAGCAGGCCCGGGGTAAATTCTGTATCGTTGTTTACAATAAATAAATATTCTCCTTTAGCAGCACGGATACCTGCATTATTACCAGCAGAAAACCCTAGGTTCTCCGGGTTACGAATTACGTTTACAGTTGGCAGAATTGCTTTCAGGGCTGTGGTAGGATCCTCCTTTGAAGCATTATCAACAACTATTACCTCGTAGGAGGGATAGGAACAGTGCTCTATAACCGAACGCAGAAAATCGCCGGTCACAGCTGTGGTATTCCAGTTTAAGGTAATAATTGATATCATTGGATATTCTCCAGTCTTCATAATTAATTCTTTTATCAGGTACGGGGTTAAGGGTCTTTGCTTTTTCCAATAAGCAGTTACACATTACATTTTTGGAAAAGAGCAAAAGGCGTTTGTATGATTATTGACATATCCATCAATAAGCTGTACTTCCGGGCATATTGTATATCCAGGTTTATTCTTTCTTCCGCGGACATTTCAGCTCTTCCCCTCTTCTTGATCTGCCACAAACCAGTGATACCGGCTGGCGCCATAAAGCGTTCAGCAAATTCATTGGTCGTTAATGTAGTTGCCTCGTAGATAGGTAATGGTCTGTTGCCCACCAAAGACATATCGCCTTTCAATACATTAAAAAGCTGGGGTAATTCATCCAGGCTTGTCTTGCGGAGGAGTTTCCCGACTTTAGTAACCCTTGGGTCATTACATATCTTCAAAAATTTGGCTCCTTTCTCACTTTTGCCATACTGGTTCAGGTGCGCTACCGCTTCTATTTTCTGGTCAGCATTGACCTCCATGGTCCGAAACTTGAAAAACTTAAACACTTTAAAGCCGCGGCCTGCTCTCGATGAAGTAAAAATTACGGGCCCTTTAGACTCGATTCTTATTGCCAGTGCAATAAGAAGAAAAACAGGTAATAATGCAATAATTAGTAACGATGCGATAAAAATATCAAACAACCTTTTCGGTAAAGGCAGTTTCTTATTTGTTGCTCCATCGTAAACCGGTGAAGTTTTATGAGCCAGGTGCAAAGCAGGCGGGTGGTTTTTGAATTTCTTCAGGAATGCAACTTTCCTGGAAAAATTGATCTCCCAGGAACTTACATCTGTAATATCATCCACCATCCCAAGTTTCCGTATCAGCGTAATTTTTTCACTGTCCAACTGTTTTTCATTGTAAATCAGTGAAATTTTGCCGGAAAGATTTTTTTCTGCCAGGTAAGCGCTGAAAGATTCAAATGAGAATTTATTAAAAGGAATATCAATTACGATAGTATCGGGAAGCTTATCCTTGTTCGATAATAACTGATCAATGACCAGTTTAGCTTTGGTCAGATCATCAGCAAAAATCCCGGAAATAAAAAAGCTGGAAAAATACTGTAAGGATTCATTGTAGCTGCCTACATATAGAAATGTCAGGCTGCTCTTCCTTCTGCTTTCATAAGCCAGGTGATCAAAATTGATCCAGTGTTGTTCTGCATTAACTGCAAGAGGGTAGGTTTCTAAATACATACAAGGTTAAGGTTGGGTGGTTTAATTAATGGTTGCTTTCGCAGCGTACATGAGTTTATCTATACTTCTTACAAGGTCCAGGGGGCTGAACGGCTTCATCACTGATTCATAGACCTTCTCTTCTGCCACTTTTTTATCAAACCTCCTGTTTCTTTCACTGGCCAGCACAATGACCGGTTTCTGGTAAATAACGCTTGAACTGATGTGCTGAATAAAATCCCAGTTCTCCTGTGTCGAATAATCAACATCGATTAAAACCAATTCAATATCTCCGTCTTTCTTAAGTTCTTCCATTCCGCTAAATACATCAGAAGCAGGTATGAACTCATACTTGGCTGACAAAACTGTCTGCAGCAAGAAATTCATGGACCTGTTCCCGTTTATGCTCAAAATTTTTCGTTTCATAATACAAGGGTTTTCGGATTAATCTTGTTAATCGAATACATTTCGGGCAAACAATCATGGAATTGGAGGTCAGTACAAAACGACTACAGCATCGTTGTACTTTGATTTGATCTAGGATAGTTGAACGAGGAGGATGCCCTTTTTCGAAAGGGTCCTTAATGGTTAATGGTTATCCTGTAGGAGAATTGGTGGTATTAATCAGAGGTTTGTCGCGGGACTCGTATTTTCCTGATCGGTTTTCAGTAAAAATACTTAGACAGTGCTAATGTAGACATTTTATTCTAATCCCATAAAAAAAAACGAAAAAAAATTGAAAAATACCACTAACAGGGTAGTACTTAATGAGAAAATAAGGCAGAATTAATCCACTCCTTAAAAATTAGTAACATGGAATGCTTATTGATGGTGCAGTCCGGCTCGTATATCTACTATTTCAGTTAGGCTTTTTAAGCTCAAAATCAGCCAGAATTGGGTAATGATCCGAGTAGATCAGTTTCTGCCGGGAAAACTGCCTGACCTTGAATTTGGGGTCCGCAAACAAGTGGTCTATCCGGAGAGTAGGAGAAAAAAATTGGTAGGTCCCCCCCATGCCTGACCCTTTTTCAAGAAAAGCATCCTTCAACCGGCCTCTCACCTTAAAATAGGCAAAAGAATTGGGCACATCATCCACATCCCCGCAAACTATAGCCGGGTAAGGACTGGCATCAATATATGCTCTGAGGGTACTGGCTTGTTGATTACGTAACTCATAACTGTGCTTTATTTTTCGAAGTATATTACCGGATGACGCAATCGTTCCTAACCCCTCGTAATCCTTTCTGCTAAAACCAAACGACTCCAGGTGGGTTGTAAAAACCCGGACTGTCTGGTCATTCACCTGTATATCTGCGTAGCTGAAGCCTTCTGAGTGCTCGCCTGCCCCATTTAAATACTGTGCCGAATCAATTATCGGGTATTTAGAAAATATGCACAATCCGAATTGAAAATTGCCTTCAAATATTTTAGAGGAGGGGAAAAAATAGTGGTATGGGTAGCCCATTTTTTTGATCACCGGAATATTCTGAACAGATATATTCGGATCATAACACTCAAAGAATTCCTGCAGGCAAATGATATCCGCATCCATCGTTTGTACCCAATCCATCATCAGGTTACGATAACTCTGTCCTCCCCTGGCTTCCCGGTTGGCTTCATCCCAGCGGGCCACATTCCAGGATAATACACGGATGGAACCATCAGGTTTTATATTCATCATATTCTTATCATCG
>JAEUVP010000504.1 GCA_016786805.1 Chitinophagaceae bacterium
AAAGGCAAACCCCGGCGTTATGAGGACCGGGGTTCTTACGTTACTGTTATGAAAAGAAAAAGATAATTAGTTGCTGATCTTCATAAGGACAGGTCAATGGTTTTGGTTTGTGTTACTTTCAACAGGTATTGGATCATAAAAACGGGTTCGATAGAAAGAGAAAGTTGATTGAACAGGAAAAAGTCGTCTGGTCTTTCAAAGGATTGGAAATTATTTTCTGGACGGTTATGGACATTGGATGAGTAGGTAAAACGATTCATCCTTATCAATCAACTTTCTGACACAAAACTATATCCACAGGCGATTGTTAACAAGAGCATAACTGCTCTATTTAAAACATTCGGTATTTACTTAGTCCATCGTAGATTAGCCAAATCACTATCGTAAAGTTGCGAAATGGATACCCGGTACTTTCCACAAAGGCGAAATCAAGTACTTTCACGATGGTATATGTTGCAGGAATTTCCCATCTTGCATTCAGAACAAATACTAAATCCAAACATTGTAATTTTTTAATCCATGAAAAATCCCGACACTAACTCTGTAATCAGGGTAGCCATTGCTGACGATCATGCCCTGTTCCGTACCGGAGTAAAAACTTCCCTGCAAAGCCGCAAAGACATCCAGATGGTAGCTGAAGCCGAAAATGGTATGCAGCTGCTCAATCTCCTGCGTCATATCCAGCCAGATGTGGTATTGTTAGATATACAAATGCCTATTATGGACGGTCTGACCACTTTGCCCGAGATCAAAAAGCTCTACCCGAACGTGAAAGTGATCATGCTCTCCATGCACAACGATCATTCTGTGATCTCCAAGATGATGGAGATCGGGGCCAATTCTTACCTGACCAAAGAATCAGGTTCTGAAATGATCTACGAAGCCATCAGGGGTGTATATGAAAATGATTTCTATTTCAACGAACTTACCAACAAAGCCTTATTGAATGGTTTGCGTACAAAACGTACAGTAGAATCATCCATGCCGGCTGATGTGCAGTTAACTGATAAAGAAATTACCATCCTGAAACTGATGTGCGATGAAAAAAGCACCAAGGAGATCGCCGATATCGTGGACCTGAGCCCACGTACCGTAGAAGCGATCCGGGATAAACTCAAAACCAAGACCGGTACCAAATCAATGGCCGGGCTGGTGATGTATGCGGTTAAAGCCGGACTGGTAGAACAACACTAAGCGTTCACATGATATTCTTTTCCTGCCATCTTCCCTTTAGGGAGGATGGCATTTTTGTTTTACTTTGAGCCGGTGAACAACATTTGTTTCAATGGTAAGATAATGACCGCTGATCAGCCTGTACTGATGGCCGATAACCGTGGCTACCGCTATGGCGATGGATTGTTTGAAACCATGAAAATAGAAAACGGCCTGTTGCGGCTTTTCTCTTTTCATATGGATCGGTTATGGTCGGGCCTGCAATTGCTGAAGCTGGCAATCCCTAAACTGTTTACCCCGGAGAAGCTGCAGGCAGAGATCATACAACTCTGCAGGAAAAATCATTGCGGTGAGTTGGGAAGAGTACGGCTATCTGTGTTCCGTGGCAATGGCGGTTTATACGATGGGGATAAGACATTGCAATACCTTATTGAAGCCTGGCCACTGAATGAATCCGTGAACCGGCTCAATGAAAATGGTTTGGTGATCGGTATTTTCCCGGATGCCCGTAAAAGTTGTGATCTCTTTTCACCACTCAAATCTGCTAATTATCTTCCTTATACCATGGCTGCTCAATATGCCAAAGAACAGCAACTGAATGATTGCCTTGTATTGAACCAGTACGGTAATATTGCAGACAGTACCATTGCCAATATTTTTATCCTGAAAGGCGAGGAATGGTTCACCACCTCATTAAGTGAAGGCTGTGTGAATGGTGTAATGCGGCGCCACCTGCTCCTGCAAATGCAGGAAAAAGGGTACCAGATTAAAGAAGCAATAATAAGAACTACCGACCTGGAGAAAGCCAAAGAAATTTTCCTGTCTAACGCTATTTATGGTATTAAATGGGTGAGGCAGTTGGGAAATACCGTGTTTGGTAATGCCGAAACAGCTAAAATTTACCGGGACATCGTGCAAACAATCAACGACTGATCTTGTTTAGTCTAAAATCTCCGCCACAAACATGAAGCCCCCCGTTAATCTTTTCTGGTTTCGCCGGGATCTCCGGCTGGAGGATAATGCCGGATTGTATCATGCTTTAAAGGACAAGAATCCGGTTGTTCCCCTTTTTATTTTTGATAAGAATATACTGGACGAACTGGAGGACCGAACGGACAGGAGGGTAGAGTTCATTCACCAGGCACTGCAGCAACTACAGCAGCAATTACTAAAACTGGGTTCAACACTGGAGGTGCGATACGGTTTCCCGGAGCAGGTGTATAAAGAATTGCTGCAGGAATATACCGTGGAGAAAGTATTTACGAACCACGACTATGAACCATATGCTCAGAAAAGGGATGCAGCGATTGCGCAACTACTTCAAACGAATGGAGCCAGCTTTCATACATTTAAAGACCAGGTGATCTTAGAAAAGAACGAAGTATTGAAAGATGACGGGAAGCCTTATACTGTTTTCACACCTTATTCCCGTAAGTGGAAAGCGGTGTTGACGGAGTTTCACCTGAAGCCCTACCCGAATAAAAAGTATTTCAGGAATTTTTACAAACAACCGGAACGCACCATTATTTCATTGGAAGCCATGAATTTTAAAGCAACTGGTCTTCCTTTTCCGGGTAAGGAATGGCAGGGTGCCATCATCCGGAATTATAAGGAGCAACGGGATATTCCTTCCATACAAGGCACATCAAGGCTGAGTGTGCATCTTCGGTTTGGTACGATCAGTATCCGCACATTAGCAGATGAAGCAGGT
>JAEUVP010000001.1 GCA_016786805.1 Chitinophagaceae bacterium
AGGAGGTCCGTCTTCAAACACATGTCCCAAATGCGCCTTACAACGGCCGCATTGCACTTCTGTTCTTTCCATGCCGTGGGTATTATCAGGCGTATAAATAATACTGCTTTTGCTAATGGGTTGGTAAAAGCTCGGCCAGCCGCAACCGCTTTCAAATTTGGTATCACTTTGAAACAATGCATTACCACAGGCGGCGCAATAATAGGTTCCTTTTTCTTTGAAGTTCTCAAACTTGCTGGTCCAGGGTCTTTCGGTTCCTTTTTGGCGGGCTATATAATACACATCTTCGGGTAATATTTTCTTCCATTCCTCTTCGCTCATAGTTACTTTAGAGCTGTCTGAATTTGAATAAACGGGGTTCTTTTTGCTGATGCTGTCCATTTTCGGGGTATTAGTAGTTGATGAATTATTCTGGGAATAACTGCATTGCTGCAGCAGGGATGCGGTAAGTAATACCAGTATTAATCTTGTTTTTATCATATCCGTCATTTTAAGATAACAAATCTACGGGAACAAGGTTGGGCTGGTTTGCCGGATCAAAGGCAAACACTTGTTCTTAACTTTTCATTAGCCTGCATGATTATCATCAAAACTTAAGTTTAAGACAGGATTTTTAACCCCGGACCATTATATTTGTTACTTACCAAGGTTAGGAATCACATGTTTAATTTGATCTTATTTGGCCCTCCCGGTAGCGGAAAAGGCACACAATCAGAGAGATTGGTTGAGAAATACGGGCTGGTTCATCTTTCCACCGGCAATTTGTTGCGGGAGGAGATCTCCCAGAAAACACCCCTCGGGCTCGAAGCCAAAAGCTTTATGGATAAAGGCCAGCTGGTACCCGATGAAGTGGTGATCGGTATGGTGGATTCGTATTTTGATAAACATAAAGAAGCCAAAGGTTTCCTGTTTGATGGGTTTCCCCGCACGGTGGCCCAGGCTGTAGCGCTGGATAAACTGCTGGAGTTGAAAAAAACGGAGATCGCTTCTGTACTGGCACTGGAAGTGGGAGAAGATGAACTGGTAAAGCGACTGTTGAACCGCGGAAAAACCTCGGGCAGAAGTGATGATACCAACGAAGAAGTGATTCGGAAACGGTTTTTTGTATATAGTAATGAAACAACACCCGTGGCGGAGCATTATAAAAAGGCCCGGAAGTTTCATCCCATCAAAGGAGAAGGAACAGTGGATGATATTTTTTCCGCCATCAGTGATGCTATTAATAAGAAATTAAAATAAAGGAACTTTAGTTTGTTGAAATGCCGGTGTAATGACCGGCATTTTGTTTTGCCAAAGGGGTTTTCGTAAACTTGCAACTTGTAAGCTTGTCACATGAGTATTGAAAAGGAGAATTTTCTACGCACCAAACTGGTTGCATACCTGCAACAGTTAGCTCCTGCCACAACAGCCCGCTGGGGCAAAATGAGTGTGCAGCAAATGATCGAGCATTATGCGGGTGATGCTGTGCGCAATGCAAGCGGCCGCTTAAAAACAGATAACATACTGACCCCACCAGGAAACCTGGAACGAATGCGGGAATTCATGATGAGCGATAAGCCCTTCAAAGAAAATACAAAGAACCCGCTGATGGGGGAAGAGCCTGCACCACTGCGGTTTAAAACAGTGCAGGGCGCCATTGGCGCCCTGCAACAGGAGTTGATCTATTTTTTTGAAGCTTTTGAAAAAGAACCGGGATTGATTACCAGGAATCCTTTTTTTGGTGATCTTAATTTCGATCAGAATGTGCAACTGCTCTATAAACATGCCCTGCATCATCTGCGGCAGTTTGGAGTAGAGCCCTTAAAGAATTAAAGCTTTGCTTTCAGCAGGGAGTCGGCTTTTGCAAGACTGCCCAGGATCGCTTCTTTTACTTTGCCTACTTTCATCTTTTCGTCGGCCAGGTATTTTATTCGTTGTCCGGCATCATTCAGGGACGAGTCCATATTAAATTCCTCCATCCATTTATTCATGGCAAATTCAGCATAGCTCAGGTCTTTAGCCAGGCTGTCGATCTTTGCTTTCAGCGGGGCGGCTGCCTGTTGTGCCTTCGCAGGCAGTTTGGCAATTGAATCCAGCCATTGCTGCGCCTGTTTTTGTGCAGCAGATAGTTTTGGCATTTTACCCATACCGATGTCATGCCCTTCCATCACTTCATGCATCAGGCTGTCTGCTTCTGTTTTTGGAGCAGAGCCGGCATGGTTATGTTTGTCATCGTTATTACAAGCGAATAGCATGAATACACTTGCTAAAAACAGGATCAGTTTTTTCATGTAGTAATTGTGTTTATATATTTCCAGGATGATAAAAATACAGCTGCAAATTTATCACTGTTTATGTTCTTCTCCGCTGCATTTTTCGGTCATCTCATGAAACAGGTCATGCAAGGCTGTTAATTTTTCGGTGATCTGTTTGTCTGTTCCATTGCTTTTGATCAGTTTTTGTAATTCTTTACTGCCTTTTACCAGTTTTTTTAATTGTTCTTTAATAGCAGCTTTATTAAAACCCTCCGGGGCGGTGGAAGTTTTCCAGGCTACGGCTCTGTCGATCATTTCCTGGCTGCGGGTTTTAATGGGATCCAGTTTACCTTCTTCAGCCGGATGGAAGGTGGCACTCATGATATCATGGAAATCGCTTAATTCTTTCCATTTGGCCTGGGCCGAAACAGCAACGGTAAGCCCTAATAAAATAACGAGCAGGCTGGCAATCTTTTTCATAATCGTGTGTTTTTAGACGCCAAAGTTAAACGGCCCCGTTTTTTTTACTATGACTAAAATCATTTGACCGGTTCTTTTTGTTTTTCGGGTAATTTCGTTATGGCTAAAAGACGCTTGCAATAATGAATAAACTACAGAACTATACCCATGGTGAATGGGTGAACGGAGAGGGAGATGGGCAGCTACTCTATAATGCAGTGACGGGGGAGCTCATAGGTTCTGCCAGTACAAAAGGGCTTGATTTCAAAGCCATGCTGGACTACGGCAGATCTGTGGGTAATACCGCCCTTCGGACAATGACCTTTCACCAGCGGGGCAATATGCTGAAAGCCCTGGCCCTGTATTTAAGAAATCATCTAGCTGAATTTTATAGGATCAGTTACCAGACCGGCGCCACCAAAGCCGACAGTTGGGTGGATATAGAAGGCGGTATCGGGAATCTATTTGCCAATGCATCGCTCCGCCGCAAGTTCCCCGACGAAGTATTTTGTATCGATGGGGAAAGTCATAACCTCAGCAAGCAAAATACGTTTATGGGTACGCATATCCTGACACCGAAAGAAGGAGTGGCGGTTCATATCAATGCCTTTAATTTTCCTGTGTGGGGAATGCTGGAAAAGATTGCTGTGAATTTATTAGCAGGCATGCCGGCCATCGTAAAGCCGGCAACGGTTACCTCCTACCTAACAGAGGCGGTGGTAAAAGAGATCATTGCCTCCAAGATTTTACCAGAAGGGGCATTGCAACTCATTTGTGGTTCAGCCGGAGATATACTGGATCATGTTAGTTCGCAGGATGTGGTTACGTTCACCGGCTCAGCCTCTACCGGGCTATTGCTAAAATCCAATAAAAATATTTTAGCCAATAATGTTCCTTTCACCATGGAGGCAGACAGCCTGAACTGTATTGTGCTGGGACATGATGTGCAACCGGGTATGCCGGAATGGGAAGTGTTTGTGAAAGAAGTGCGCCGGGAGATGACGCTGAAAGCAGGTCAGCGCTGCACAGGTATCCGCCGCATATTTGTGCCCGAAAATAAAATGGATGACATGTGGAAAGCGATCGCTTCGGCACTTTCGCAAACCATGATCGGCAACCCGCTGAATGAGAAAGTAAGAATGGGAAGCTTAGCCGGTGAGACACAACGGCAGGAAGTGAAAGCACAAGTGCAAAAATTATTAGCCTCTTCACAGATCGTGTATGGTTCATTGGATAGTGTGGAAGTAATTGATGCGGATGCCGGCAAAGGCGCATTTATATCACCTGTCTTATTAATGAATGATAAACCTTTTGCATCAAAAGAAGTACATGAGGTGGAAGCTTTTGGCCCGGTGAGTACGATTATGCCATATAAGAACCCGGATGATGCGATTGCATTGAGCAAGCTGGGCAAGGGATCATTGGTGACAACGATTGTAACAGCGGATGAAAAAATTGCCCGCCACTATGTGATCGGTGCCGCCACACATCATGGAAGAATATTAGTACTGAATAATGAATGTGCCAAAGAAAGTACCGGCCATGGTTCACCGCTTCCTTTATTGGTGCATGGCGGCCCGGGCCGGGCAGGCGGTGGTGAAGAAATGGGTGGTATCCGCGGGGTAAAACACTATTTGCAGCGAACAGCCTTACAGGGATCCCCCACAATGATCACCGGTATCACAAATGTTTATCAGCCCAACGCCAAAGGAAAAGATCCCGGTAAACATCCGTTTCAAAAGTATTTTGAAGAACTGCAGGTGGGTGACCAGTTGCTAACGGATAAAAGAATTATCAGCAGCGAAGATATAGACCGGTTCGCCGATCTGAGCGGGGATCATTTTTATGCACATATCAAAACCACCGATTTTAACGGTACTATGTTTGAACAGCAGGTGGCACATGGTTATTTGATCATGAGTATTGCAGCCGGTTTGTTTGTGGACAGTTATGCAAAGAACCCGGTGTTACTGAACTATGGCATTGATGAACTGCGTTTCACCAAACCGGTTTATCCCGGTGCGGAAATACAAATTCGTTTTACCTGCAAAGAAAAATTACCCAACGATAAAAGAGTGGTGGAGAAGCCTGAAGATATGAAACGGGGAGATGATATTGATAAAGGCATTGTGAAATGGCTGGTGGAAATGCTGGATGGAACAGAAGAACCGGTGGTGGGAGTGGCCACGATATTAACGATGGTGGCAAAAAAGAATCAATAATTACTTTAAATCGTTTTTTATGACAGACGCATATGTAAGATCATCTTTCCATCATGGGATAACAACTATTGAGTTCTTTCACCCGCAAAGCAATTCATTACCGGGTAAGATACTGGATGAACTGGCACAGGCCATTCATGGTGCGGGAAATGATACGGAAACAAAACTGGTCCTCCTTCGTTCGGCAGG
>JAEUVP010000003.1 GCA_016786805.1 Chitinophagaceae bacterium
AGGAGGTCCGTCTTCAAACACATGTCCCAAATGCGCCTTACAACGGCCGCATTGCACTTCTGTTCTTTCCATGCCGTGGGTATTATCAGGCGTATAAATAATACTGCTTTTGCTAATGGGTTGGTAAAAGCTCGGCCAGCCACAACCGCTTTCAAATTTGGTGTCACTTTGAAACAAGGCATTACCACAGGCGGCGCAATAATAGGTTCCTTTTTCTTTGAAGTTCTCAAACTTGCTGGTCCAGGGTCTTTCTGTTCCTTTTTTGCGGGCTATATAGTAAACATCTTCGGGTAATATTTTCCTCCATTCTTCTTCGCTCAGGGTTACTTTAGAGCTGTCTGTAGTTGAATAAACGGGGTTCTTTTTGCTGCTGCTGTCCATTTTCGGGGTATTAGTGGTTGATGAATTATCCTGGGAATAACTGCATTGCTGGAGCAGGGATGCTGTCAACAATACCAGTATAAGCTTTACTTTTTTCATATTCGTCATTTTAAGATAACAAATCTACGGGAACAAGGTTGGGCTGGTTTGTCCGGGGAAAGACAAACAGCTGTTCTTAACTTTTCATTGGCGGCATGATTCTTATCAAAACTTAGGGGTGAAACAGGATTTTTAGCCCCGGAACATTATATTTGTTGCTTCACCAAGGTTAGCCATAGCTTATGTTTAATTTGATCCTCTTTGGCCCTCCCGGCAGCGGAAAAGGCACACAATCAGAAAGATTGGTTGAGAAATACGGGCTGGTCCATCTTTCCACCGGTAACTTGTTGCGGGAAGAGATTTCCCAGAAAACACCCCTTGGGCTCGAAGCCAAAAGTTTCATGGATAAAGGCCAGCTGGTACCCGATGAAGTGGTGATCGGTATGGTGGATTCGTATTTTGATAAACATAAAGAAGCCAAAGGTTTCCTGTTTGACGGGTTTCCCCGTACCGTGGCCCAGGCTGTAGCGCTGGATAAACTGCTGGAGTTGAAGAAAACCGAGATCGCTTCGGTACTGGCACTGGAAGTAGGGGAAGATGAACTGGTAAAACGGTTGCTGAACCGCGGAAAGACTTCGGGCAGAAGTGATGATACCAACGAAGAAGTGATCCGGAAACGGTTTTCGGTATATAGTAATGAAACAACACCCGTGGCAGAGCATTATAAAAAAGCCAGGAAATTTCATCCCATCAAAGGAGAGGGAACCGTAGATGATATCTTCTCCGCCATCAGTGATGCAATTAATAAGAAATTAAAATAAGCGAATTAAAGTCTGTTGCAATGCCGGTGTAATGACCGGCATTTTGTTTTGCAAAACCGGTTTTCGTAAACTTGCAACCTGTAAGCTTGTCACATGAGCATTGAAAAGGAGAATTTCCTGCGCACCAAATTAGTTGCCTGCCTGCAACAGCTGGCTCCTGCCACCGCAGCCCGCTGGGGAAAAATGAATGTGCAGCAAATGATCGAACATTATGCAGAGGATGCAGTCTGTATAGCAAGCGGCCGTTTAAAAATGGATAACATACTGACCCCACCCGGGAAACTGGAACAAATGCGGGAATTCATGATGAGCGATAAACCCTTCAAAGAAAATACAAAGAACCCCCTGCTGGGAGAAGAGCCCGCAGCACTGCGGTATAAAACAGTACAGGGCGCCATTGGCGCCCTGCAACAGGAATTAATCTACTTTTTTGAAGCTTTTGAAAAAGAACCGGGATTGGTCACCCGCAATCCTTTTTTTGGCGACCTCAACTTTGATCAGAATGTGCAGCTGCTCTACAAACATGCCCTGCATCATCTGCGGCAGTTTGGGGTGGAGCCGCTGAGAACTTAAAGCTTTGCTTTCAGCAGGGAGTCGGCTTTTGCAAGACTGCCCAGGATCGCTTCTTTCACTTTGCCTACTTTCATCTTTTCGTCAGCCAGGTATTTTATTCGTTGTTCGGCATTATCCAGTGAAGAGTCCATATTAAATTCCTCCATCCACTTATTCATGGCAAACTCAGCATAACTCAGGTCTTTAGCCAGGCTGTCGATCTTTGCTTTCAGCGGGGCGGCTGCCTGCTGTGCTTTTGCCGGCAGTTTGGCAATAGAATCCAGCCATTGCTGTGCCTGTTTTTGTGCAGCCGAAAGCTTTGGCATTTTACCCATTCCCACGTCATGCCCTTCCATCACGTCATGCATCAGGCTGTCTGCCTCGGTTTTTGGGGCAGAGCCGGTATGGTTATGTTTATCATCGTTATTGCAGGCGAATAATAGGAATGTACTTACTAACAGCAGGATCAGTTTTTTCATGAGTATTTGTGTTTAAAATTCCTGAATAAGAAAATAAGACTGCAAATCTATCACTGTTTATGTTCTTCTCCGCTGCATTTTTCGGTCATTTCATGAAACAGGTCATGCAAGGCTGTTAATTTTTCAGTGATCTGTTTGTCTGTTCCTTTGCTTTTGATCAGCTTTTGTAATTCTTTACTGCCTTTAACCAGTTTTTTTAATTGTTCTTTAATGGCGTCTTTATTAAAACCCTCCGGGGCGGTGGAAGTTTTCCAGGCTACGGCTTTGTCGGTCATTTCCTGGATACGGGTTTTAATGGGATCCAGTTTACCTTCTTCAGCCGGGTGGAAGGTGGCACTCATGATATCATGGAAATCGCTTAGTTCTTTCCATTTGACCTGTGCGGAAACAGCAATCGTAAATCCTAATAAAATAACGAGCAAGCTGGCAATCTTTTTCATAATCGTATGTTTTAAGCGGTCAAAGTAAAACCGCCCTGTATTTTTTACCATGACTAAAATCATTTGACCGGTTCTTTTTGTTTTTCAGGTAATTTCGTTATGCTAAAAGATGCTTGCAACGATGAATAAATTACAGAACTATACTAATGGAGAGTGGGTGAACGGAGATGGTGACGGACAATTGCTCTACAATGCGGTGACTGGTGAACCGGTTTCTGCGGCCAGTACCAAAGGCCTTGATTTTAAAGCGATGCTTGAATACGGCAGATCGGTTGGTAATACTTCCCTCCGGACAATGACTTTTCACCAGCGGGGCAATATGCTTAAAGCCCTTGCGTTGCATTTGAGAAATCACCTGGATAAATTTTATGCGATCAGTTACCAGACCGGGGCCACCAAAGCTGATAGTTGGGTGGATATAGAAGGCGGCATCGGAAATTTATTTGCCAATGCATCGCTGCGCCGCAAGTTCCCGGACGAAGTATTTTGTATCGATGGCGAAAGTCATAACCTCAGCAAGCAAAATACCTTTATGGGTACGCATATCCTGACACCAAAGGAAGGGGTGGCGGTTCATATCAATGCCTTTAATTTCCCTGTGTGGGGAATGTTGGAAAAAATTGCTGTGAATTTATTGGCAGGAATGCCAGCGATCGTAAAACCGGCAACGGTTACTTCTTACTTAACAGAAGCGGTGGTAAAAGAGATCATCGCATCCAAAATTTTACCTGAAGGAGCATTGCAACTCATTTGTGGTTCAGCCGGAGATATACTGGATCATGTTAGTTCACAGGATGTGGTTACGTTCACGGGTTCCGCCTCCACCGGGCTGTTATTAAAATCCAATAAAAATATTTTAGCCAATAATGTTCCGTTCACGATGGAGGCCGACAGCCTGAACTGTATTGTGCTGGGACATGATGTGCAACCGGGTATGCCGGAGTGGGACGTATTTGTAAAAGAAGTACGCCGGGAAATGACACTGAAAGCCGGCCAGCGCTGCACAGGTATCCGCCGCATATTTGTACCCGAAAATAAAATGGAAGATATGTGGAAAGCGATTGCTGCGGCACTTTCGCAAACTACAATTGGCAACCCGCTGAATGATAAAGTAAGAATGGGAAGTTTAGCCGGTGAAACACAACGGCAGGAAGTAAAGGCACAGGTACAAAAATTATTAGCCTCTTCGCAGATCGTGTATGGTTCATTGGATAGCGTGGAAGTAATTGATGCCGATGCCGGCAAAGGCGCATTTATATCGCCGGTCTTATTAATGAATGACAAGCCATTTGCATCAAAAGAAGTCCATGAGGTGGAAGCCTTTGGACCGGTAAGTACGATCATGCCGTATAAAAATGCTGATGATGCGGTTGCATTAAGCAAACTGGGAAAGGGATCATTGGTGACAACGATTGTAACAGCGGATGAAAAAATTGCCCGCCATTATGTGATCGGTGCCGCCACACATCATGGAAGAATTTTAGTATTGAATAATGAATGTGCCAAAGAAAGTACCGGCCATGGTTCACCGCTTCCTTTATTGGTGCATGGAGGCCCGGGCCGTGCCGGTGGAGGTGAAGAAATGGGTGGTATCCGCGGCGTAAAACATTATTTGCAGCGGACAGCCTTACAGGGATCCCCCACGATGATCACCGGTATCACCAATGTTTATCAACCGAACGCCAAAGGAAAAGATCCCGGTAAACATCCGTTTCAAAAATATTTTGAAGAACTGCAGGTGGGTGACCAGTTGCTGACGGATAAAAGAATTATCAGCAGCGAAGACATTGATCGTTTTGCTGACCTGAGCGGCGATCATTTTTATGCCCATATCAAAACCACCGATTTTAACGGTACTATGTTTGAACAGCAGGTGGCACATGGGTATTTGATCATGAGTATTGCTGCCGGTTTGTTTGTGGACAGTTATGCAAAGAACCCGGTGCTACTGAATTATGGTATTGATGAACTGCGTTTCACCAAGCCGGTGTATCCCGGTGCTGAAATACAGATCCGCTTTACCTGCAAAGAAAAATTACCCAACGATAAAAGAGTCGTCGAGAAACCGGAAGATATGAAGCGGGGAGATGATATTGATAAGGGTATTGTGAAATGGCTGGTGGAAATGCTGGACGGAACAGACGAGCCGGTGGTGGGAGTGGCTACGATATTAACGATGGTGGCGAAAAAGAATCAATAATTACTCTAAATCGTATTTTATGTCAGACGCATATGTAAGATCATCTTACCATCACGGGATAACAACCATTGAATTCTTTCACCCGCAAAGCAATTCATTACCCGGTAAGATACTGGATGAACTGGCACAGGCCATTCATGGTGCGGGAAATGATACAGAAACAAGACTGGTCATTCTCCGCTCGGCAGGAGAAAAAGCATTTTGTGCTGGCGCTTCGTTTGATGAGTTAGTTGCTATACAAAATGAAGAGCAGGGGCTGCAATTTTTCAGTGGCTTTGCTCATGTGATCAATGCCATCAGGACCTGCCCCAAGTTTGTGATTGCCCGCATACAGGGAAAATGTGTGGGTGGTGGTGTTGGTATTGCAGCAGCAGCTGATTATGCAATTGCCATGGAAGGTGCAGATGTGAAGCTGAGTGAACTGGCAGTTGGTATCGGCCCTTTTGTAGTAGGTCCTGCGGTGGAAAGAAAGATCGGTGTGGCAGCTTTTTCACAGCTGGCTATTGATGCCACGATGTGGCGCAATGCCGAATGGGCCCGAAAAAAGGGATTATATGCAGAGCTGTATCATACAACAGCGGATATGGACGAAGCGATACAAAAACTCTCCCATACGCTGGTGCATTCAAGCCCGGAAGCCATGGCAGCCATGAAAAAAATATTCTGGAAAGGAACTGAACATTGGAACCAGTTGCTCGTTGAACGGGCAGCGATCAGCGGAAGTTTAGTACTGAGTGCTTTTACAAAGCAGGCGATCGCAAAATTTAAAAAGAAATAAACTGCCGGACACCGTTTGAAAAAGAATAACCCCGTTGCCATTCAGACTTTCAGTGCTGCTGATTTCATTACTATTTGTAATCAACTGGCTAAAAAAGATAAGGAGCTGCAGGCTATTATTAAAGATCATGGCCATCCACCCATGTGGACAAGGCCAGCCACTTTTCAAACCCTTATCCTCACTATACTTGAACAGCAGGTTTCACTGGCCGCTGCCTATGCCGCATTCAAAAAATTAAAAGAAAGGATCGGGTATGTAACCCCGGCTAAAATTCTCTCCCTGAGTGATGAAGAATTAAGAGCTTGCTATTTCACCCGGCAAAAAATTGTGTATGCAAGAGAACTGGCAATAGCCATCCAGTCAAAACGGATCACCCTGAAACAACTATCGGCATTGCCGGATGAAGCAGTTCGTGAACAACTGATACAGCTCAAGGGCATCGGCCACTGGACCATTGATGTGTATTTAATGCATGCATTGCAACGCACTGATCTTTTCCCATTGGGTGATATTGCGCTGGTAAACAGTTTGAAAGAAGTAAAGCTATTACCCAAAGATACCAGCAAGGAAAAAATGCTGGCAATCGCTGAGCCCTGGCGGCCTTACCGTACTATTGCAGCGATGATCCTGTGGCATGCGTATATAAAAAAACGAGGGATTAAAATACAAGGATAAAATTGCTACTTAGATATTTGTACTTTTCCTATCTCCTGTGTAATAAAATGAAAATAATGGTACAAATTATCTTCAGGGCCATTAACTAATCTTTTATATACTTTTCCTACAGGAAAAAGTTTTATATCGTCTATTGTAAGGACTATTGCATTGCCTTTAATAGACGTATTTTCATAATCCCACTTTCCTCCAAATTTCTTAATGATTACCTCACCCACATAAGCACCCAGCATTTTAGCTGTCTCAATCATCTCTTTCTTAGAGTATGATCTTTTAAACAATCTGGAAATAAAATTTTTCGGGGTATCATTATATAGTGAAGCACATAACTCTTCAACTTGTTTAATACTATCGATAGAATAGTCGAGTGTTGGCATGTTCAAATGAGCTGCTAATTCCACAGCTCCATTGGCATAAAAAGCCATCCATTGATTAATGTCTTTATCTGCCATATGTAATCAGTCTTATATATTCAACCCCCCACATACACTGATCGTTTGCCCCGTAATATAAGAACCCATATCGCTGGCGAGGAATAAAGTCACATTAGCAATATCTTCTGCAGAAGCAAAACGTCCCAGCGGGATGCTGGCCCTGTACTTATCACCGGCTTCGCCTTCTTTTAAATAGCTGGTCATATCTGTTTCCACAAAACCGGGAGCAATGGCATTGCAACGGATATTGCGGCTGCC
>JAEUVP010000008.1 GCA_016786805.1 Chitinophagaceae bacterium
AATTGCTTTTCCTTTACCAGCGACTGGTATAACCTGGATGAACCGCCACCACTCAGGATATCAGCGAGCAGGTCGGTTACATAATATCTACGGTCCAACCGCGGGTAGATATGCCATGTTTTGTACAAGGCATCCAGCGGCACATTAGCCTTGATTGTTATCTTTCTTTCTTCGCTTTGCGGGGCTTCCTGCGGCAGGTTGCGTTTATATTTTTCACCGGCAGGAATATCGCCAAACCATTTTTCCGCCAGCTCCTTTACTCTTTCTGTGGTCACATTCCCGGCTACAACCATAATGGCGTTGACAGGACGGTAATGTTTGAAAAAGAAATTTTTTACATCGTCCAGTTTTGCATTTTCAATATGCGATAATTCTTTACCGATCGTCATCCACCTGTACGGGTGTTTTTTATAGGCCAGCTCCCGCATCTTATGCCATACATCACCATAAGGTTTGGTGAGATAATGTTCCTTGAATTCTTCACAGACCACTTTACGCTGCGTTTCTAAACTTTTCTCTCCAAAAGCCAGTGATAACATCCGGTCACTTTCCAGCCAGAAAGCTGTTTCTAAATTTTCTGCCGGTAACTGAATGTAATAATTGGTCAGGTCGTTGGTCGTATACGCATTATTCTCCCCGCCGGCCATTTGCAATGGCTCATCATAATCAGGAATATTGACCGAGCCGCCAAACATCAGGTGTTCAAACAAATGGGCAAAACCTGTTCTCTCCGGGTCCTCATCCCTGGCTCCCACATCATACAGGATATTCATAACCGCCATAGGAGTGGAGAGGTCCTGGTGAACGATGACCCGCAGCCCGTTGGCCAATGTGAACTTTTCAAATTGAATCATAATTGATATAACAGTCGTTGAAAGTAAAAGTTGGTCGCCCCCCGGCGAAGGGGTAAAATTATCGAAAAATGGGCTTCTGGCTATAAACAGGAAAAAGCAAGTTGGCTACCGGATGCTCCTGACCTTAAAAATGATCTCTTTCAGGGCCAGGTCTCTCCGGACGATCATTTTGATCTTTTCGTTTGGTGCCTGCAGGGCGATCTTGTATTGGTTCAGGTTCTGCGAAAAATTATTATTGACAGCGATCACCACATCATTCTCTTTTAAACCCGCTGCTTCAGCCGGTGAGTTCTTCGCCACATCCCCCACAATAATATTCCCCTGCACATAATAAAGTTCAATACCAGAATAGGAATAATCAAACGGGTCGTTGAAATGCGTATTTGGCACCAGGTAAAAATCTTTTTTCTCATAATTCAGGATCGTATTGAACCTGCGCAGGATATCATTCCCGATCAAACCGCCGAGATAAGGATAGGATGTTACATTGTACACATCATCAAAAATATAGGTAGGTACCGAACGGAACCGGTAAGGCCCCAGCTTAACTTCTTTGATCACTGTTACAAACATATCGATCTTGCCACCCACCCCTTCTCCTTCCTTGGACAACAATTTTCTTTTTTTATTCAACAAAGCACTGTCGGCAACAAATTCGGTGGACAACATCATGCACACACCGGCACCGATATCATATAAAAAACGGGTATTGATCGTAGCCGCATCTTTTACCCGCAGTTGCTGAATAGGCAGGCTGCCGATAGATGGTTTAAGCATGAACCCGCCTTTGGGATACCGGATAGTACCCCGGCTGCAGATATCAATGAACATACTGTCATAATTGATCTTTACGATATAGCGGCTCAACAGGGAATAGCCAATGATACCATCGATCTGTTCACCGTACACTGCTGTAAGGATGGAATAATCGTTGACATGAAAATCAAGACTGTCCACTTTCAGGTTAGGAAGACGGAGGGATTGGTTAAATAAGAAGGGCACATTCCGGATGCCGGCAATGCCCCGGATCGTACGGTCTGTTGCCAGCGGACTCAGTTTCAGGTAATCCGCTGTAGTTGAGTCTAAGGAAATACCACTGCTGCCTGTATCGAGTACAAAATTCAGTGTGTCCGGGAAATTATTCAGTTTGGCCTGCAGGATCACGATACCACCGGTAAGCTGGGTAAAGGGAACACGGGTAAGAAACCGGGAAGGTGGTTCTATGAATTCTTCCTGGGCAATACCCTGCTGTTGCAAAAACAACAGGAACAGGGACAGCAGGGATACTATTTTTTTCATGTGAAGGTTTTTGGTCGGCAATCGTTCTTATTCAGGACAGTAAACAAGAGTAAAATGATGCAAAGCCGCTTGCCATTCATACCTGCCCACCGGTAAATTTAGTTGAAGGAGTGACCGGAGCAAAACCGTTCAGCCTGTTTTCTGTTATTCAGGTGTAACTTTGCGCTTTCCGGACTTGTTCATCCCGCATAGCCACAAAGACCACTAAGCGGGATTTAAATGAAATACAATTTATGCAGCTAAACGATCTCTATGATAAAGCTTCGGCTTTCGGTGCCCTTTCCGTAGAAGAAGGAGTGTACCTCTACCAGCATGCCCCGCTGGCGGACCTGATGTTTATTGCCGATGAACTCCGCAAAAAACAAGTGCCGCATGGTAAAGTGACCTGGCAGATCGACCGCAACGTGAACACCACCAATGTTTGTATCGCCAACTGCAAGTTTTGCAATTTCTATCGCATACCCGGTCATGCTGAAGCCTATATCACCGATATGCCAACCTACCGGCAAAAGATCACTGAGACCTTAAAATATGGTGGCGACCAGTTACTGTTACAGGGCGGGCACCATCCTGATCTCGGCCTGCAGTTCTATGTAGATACTTTCCGGCAGATCAAACAGGAGTTCCCGACAATCAAACTGCATACACTCGGGCCACCCGAAGTGGCGCATATTACCAAGCTGGAAAAATCAACCCACCATGAAGTGTTGAAAGCACTGAAAGAAGCCGGTATGGATTCATTGCCCGGTGCCGGTGCAGAGATACTGATAGACAGGGTGCGCCGTTTGATCAGCAAAGGCAAATGTGGTGCACAGGAATGGCTCGACATTATGCATGAAGCACATAAACTCAATATCACCACTTCCGCCACGATGATGTTTGGTCATGTGGAAACGATAGAAGAACGGTTTGAGCATTTGGTGAAAATAAGAGAAGTGCAAAGCCGTAAGCCAGAAGAGGCAAAAGGTTTCCTTGCTTTTATTCCCTGGACCTTCCAGGATGTGGACACTTTATTAGCGAAGATCCGCGGCGTACACAATCTCACCACGGCGGATGAATATATACGGATGATCGCTTTGAGCCGTATCATGTTGCCCAATGTAAAGAACATACAGGCTAGTTGGTTAACGGTGGGTAAACAAACCGCTTCCATCTGTTTACATGCCGGTGCCAATGATTTTGGTTCCATCATGATCGAAGAGAATGTGGTGAGTGCTGCCGGTGCCCCGCACCGCTTCACCTATAAAACCATACAGGATGCTATTCGTGAAGCCGGTTTTGAACCCCAATTGCGCAACCAGCAATACGAGTGGAGGGAAATCCCGGAAACCATTGAAGAACAAGTGATCAATTATTAGCCCCTGTCCCCCTGAAGGGGGAACTCAGGTCGCAGATACTTGTATCTTTATTAAGTTCTTTTTATAGCAGCGTTGAAAACAATTTCCTTTTTACCGACTGCTCAATACTATTAATCAAACAAACAAGCTCAACTTCTGAACAGTAGTTGGGTGTAAAGCCCCTTTAGGGGTTGGGGTCTATGAAAAAAACATACAGCTGGTTCCGGAAAATCGCTTTTGCAGAAGGTATCTCCTTTTTAGTCTTATTACTGATCGCTATGCCGCTGAAATATTTTGTGGGTATGCCCAAAGCCGTCACCATTATCGGCAGCCTGCACGGCGTGTTATTTGTTGCGCTGGCTGTTGCTGCTTATATGGTAAAAGACCAGTACCATAAATCCATTGCCTGGGGCTTTAAAGTTTTTATCTCTTCCATCATTCCCTTTGGTACTTTTTATATGGATAAGGAGTGGAAGCGGGAAGAAGAGGCGGTGGCATAATCATTCCTGCTGTACATATCTTTATTGTTACTGGCATGGTTGAGCCC
>JAEUVP010000030.1 GCA_016786805.1 Chitinophagaceae bacterium
AATTCAACCAAGGGGGTATTACCTACTAAGTCTGTGATGCTTGCCATGTTAAGATTTGATTTGTTCAACTACTTCAATATCCGGCCGGTGATAGACCGTGGAGTAAGGGGGAATACTCCTCGTAAGCCAGACATTACCACCAACAACGCTGTGATGACCGATCACGGTATCACCGCCGAGGATAGTGGCACCTGAATAAATGATCGCATGATCTTCCACTGTTGGATGCCGCTTGGTATTCGCCATGTCTTTATCTACACTCAATGCACCGAGGGTAACACCCTGGTATAATTTAACATGATCACCAATATGGCAGGTTTCGCCAATTACTGTCCCGGTTCCATGATCAATAAAAAAGTAATGGCCTATTTCAGCACCGGGATGTATATCAATACCTGTTTTGGAATGGGCCCACTCGGTCATGATGCGGGGCAGTAAGGGAATATCCAGTAATAATAATTCATGTGCCACCCGGTAAAAGAAGATAGCATAGAAACCTGGATAAGCCCGGATGATCTCAAATCTTGTTCTTGCTGCGGGATCACCTTCGAGCAACGCAGTGATATCTGTATTCAGTACGTCATACAGTTCCGGCACTGCATCAAAAAATTGTTTTGCTTTTTCTGCATTATTGCAATTGTCACAGGCCTTTGTGGCATTGAGTACCCGGTTGAGTTGGGTTTGCAGTTTGCTGAATTCCTCTTCCACTGCTTCTGTACTGCTTAACTGGCATTCTGCTCTTTCGGGAAATAATAAACAGAAAAGATTTAATACCCAGGCTGCAATCTCTTCATTGGCCGGGACAGCTTCGGTGGCCTGCTGCTGTTGAAATATATGCTGGTAAAATTCTTTCTTCATAAAAGTCCACCTGGTTAATCGGGTATGCAAAACTACCCCTTTTTATAACAGGCCATCGAAGACGAAGTTGCTAATAGTCTGGTAAAAAATAAACCCTGTATCACCGAAGGCTGATACAGGGTTGTCGTATAATGGACAGTAACTCTTCTTATGCGTTACGGTTCAGGCAATTCAGGTCTTCAAATGCCACTTCCAGTCGTTTGCTGAAACTTTCTTCGCCTTTGCGGAGCCACACACGGGGATCGTAATGCTTCTTGTTCGGCTTGTCTTCTCCTTCCGGATTTCCTAATTGTCCCTGCAGGTAAGCTTCGTATTTTTTGTAATTGTCCAGGATGCCTTCCCAGAAAGCCCATTGCAGGTCTGTATCAATATTCATTTTGATAGCACCATAACCAATGGCTTCACGGATCTGGTGCTGCGGTGAACCGCTGCCACCATGGAATACGAAGTAAACAGGTTTAGGACCAGTACCGAATTCTTTTTCGATATGCACCTGGCTGTTGTGCAGGATCACGGGACGCAATTCCACATTACCGGGTTTGTATACACCATGTACATTACCAAAGGCAGCAGCAATAGTAAACAGTTTACCAACTTTACCCAATTCCTTATACGCAAAAGCCACATCCTCAGGCTGTGTATAGAGTTTGGAATTTTCTACATCGCTGTTATCAACACCATCTTCTTCACCACCGGTTACACCCAGTTCAATTTCGATACCCATACCCAGCGGTTGCATTCTTTTGAAGAATTCAACAGAGGTATGAATATTTTCTTCTATCGGCTCTTCGCTCAGGTCAAGCATATGTGAGCTGAACAAAGGTTGACCTTTTTCTTTAAAATATTGTTCACCGGCATCGATCAGCCCGCTGATCCATGGCAACCATTTTTTAGCAGCATGGTCGGTATGCAAAACAACAGGCACGCCGTAATATTTAGCTACATTATGAATATGCAGGGCACCGGAGATACCACCGGAAATATTTCCCTGCAGTTTATCATTCGGCATTCCTTTACCGGCGATGAATTGGGCACCACCATTGGAGAATTGAATGATAACAGGAGAGTTGACTTTGGCAGCAGTTTCCAGGGTAGCGTTGATGGTATTGGTACCAATAGTGTTAACGGCTGGAAGGGCAAACTGGTTTTCTTTAGCGTCTTTGTAAAGTGCTTCCAGTTCTTCACCGAACAGCACACCGGCTCTGTACTTTTTCATGATCAAAAAATCGTTTTAGTTTGGATTATTAATATGGATAAGCTGGCGGGCAACCGTTAACAGGCAGCGAATATAAAGGTTTTATTTAATCAGGCAGCTAACATGCGTTCGAGCGGCTATCGCTTGGCTTTTCCCAGGTTTTTCTGCACCAGCAGCAGGTTTTTGCGCAGGGTTTGTTTCAGGTGTGTCTTCACGATCTCGCCCATGGAATGGCACTTCTCGTAAGCACTTGTTTTCAGGTATTCCCCCAGTTCTTTTTTCAACTGGTTGATCTTGTCAGGGGTGGAAATCACATCTACGGTCATATTATCCAGCAGGTCTTTGATCCGGTACCGGGCCGTGGCCAGCCGGAAAGTGATCATGGTTCTTTCTTCGGCCTGGTATTGTTCAATGGATTCCCGGTTCAGGTGAGAGAGAGCTACTTCCACGAAGGGAAAATTTTCTTTGAAGAACTGCGGCAGGTAAAGATTTCTTCTTCCTTCATAAGATTGCTGGTCAAAATCAATACTGCGGAGCCTGTATTGATAATCTTCAATATCCGGTGTGATGCCTACTACAAAATTATAACTGCGCATATCACCGAGCAGGCGGACAAAACAACGTTCATTGAACTTCACAAATTCCTTGGCAAAACGGATCTTATTCGTTTCCGGGTTGTTCATCATCTGCTGCATGAAGATATCACCGGGTATGCCGGGTATATGTTCTTCCACCAGTGTATTCTCATCCGTAAAGAAAGTGATACGGTTAGGGGATAAGATATGCTCTAATTCCAAACCATAGATCCTGGAGGCATCAGCGATCTTGATATAATAATGATCGTAGTTGTCATTGAACTTATTGACGATGCGGATACGAAAGGGATGTGAATTGCCGAATGTGCAATAATCAATTCTTGCCACATCCAGGTGGCTGACAAAACTGAAATCGCCTTCTGTTTTCAGTATTGCATAAATTTTTACGAGCCCTTCCCGGATATAATTCCAGTCGCGGCTGTCGTAGGATAATTTTTCCCATAACGTGTCCTTACCATATTTATCCTGTATCGGCACCGACCAGGTATAATTGAGCAGGTTGTTATAAGTTACCGGCAGTTTCACTTCACGGCCATGCAGTTTCAGGTAATTACGCAGCCCTTCACTTACCGGGTACATTGGTTTTTTCCGGGAAGGTTTATCACCTTCCTTACTTTCCCGGTCGTTATGGTTATTGATGAATAACATGACGGCCTAAGATACGAAGAACCGGGAAGTCAGCAGTTGACCTACACTTATGCCAATTGTTTTTGCAGTGCAGTAAAATAGGCAGGTGCTTTTAATAAGCGGCTGCCATACCAGCTGAACAGTTCTCCATCCACAAGGATGATCTTTGTATTGGGTAATAACGACTGCAGTTCGTCAATATGTTTTTGCTGAAAAGGGAAGGGTTCGGAAGAAAGTAATAACAGTTCGCAGTTTGCATTTTTCAATTGATCGATAGTGATTTCAGGATAGCGGGTCTTTTCCTTATAGATATTATCAAAG
>JAEUVP010000045.1 GCA_016786805.1 Chitinophagaceae bacterium
TACTGCTGCCGGCTAAAAAATAGTAAGCATGAACATTTCAGAATTAAGTTTACGGAGACCGGTGCTGGCCATTGTGCTGAACATCATCATCGTGTTGTTTGGTGTGATCGGTTTTAAATTTTTAGGTGTCCGTGATTATCCTGCAATTGATCCGCCGAATATCAGCGTTCGTACTTCTTATCCCGGCGCTAACGCAGATATCATTGAAACGCAGATCACCGAACCGCTGGAAAAAGCGGTGAATGGCATTGCGGGTATTAAAAATATTACCTCGAGCAGCAGTAATGGTTCCAGTAATATCAACGTAGAGTTTGAATTGAGCATCGACCTGGAAGCAGCCGCCAATGACGTCAGGGATAAAGTATCACAGGCACAACGTTCCCTTCCCTCTGACCTGGATGCTCCGCCGGTGGTATCAAAAGCAGATGCCAGCTCAGATGCAATTCTGTCCATGACGGTGCAGAGTAACACCCGCAACCAATTGCAGATGACGGAATATGCCAATAATGTGCTGGTGGAAAGATTGCAAACCATCCCAGGTGTGAGTGGTATCCAGATCTGGGGTGAAAAGAGATATGCAATGCGTATCTGGATCGACCCGGCCAAACTGGTTGCTTTCAATATCACCGCCAATGATGTACAGGCGGCTTTATTGAGAGAGAACGTGGAGTTACCATCGGGAAAAATTTCCGGTAATGCAACTGAATTGACTGTAAGAACATTCGGCCGGCTGAATACGGAAGAAGAATTTAATAATATCATCATCAAGAATACAGGTGGTGCAGATGTAAGAGTGAGTGATATTGGTGAAGCAGTACTCGGCCCCGAGAATGAAGAAACGGTACTGAAAGGAGACGGAACACCTATGATCGCATTAGCTATTGTGCCACAGCCCGGGTCCAACTATGTTTCTATCTCTGACGAATTTTACAAACGCCTGGAGCAGATCAAAAAGGATATGCCGGAGGATGTAAAGATCAATATCGCATTAGACCAGACCAAGTTTATTAAGAAGTCAATCCTTGAAGTGGAAGAGACACTCATGATCGCCTTCCTGCTGGTGGTGATGATCATTTATTTATTCTTCCGTGACTGGATCATTGCCATCCGTCCTTTGATCGATATCCCAGTTTCTTTAATTGGTGCTTTCTTTATCATGTACCTGATGGGCTTTACTATTAATGTCCTCTCCTTACTGGCAATCGTTTTAGCAACAGGGTTGGTGGTGGATGATGGTATCGTGGTTACGGAGAACATCTATAAAAAGATGGAAAAGGGAATGAATAAATGGCAGGCCGCACTGGAGGGCTCGAAAGAAATTTATTTTGCCGTTATTGCCACTTCTATAACCCTCGCGGTGGTATTCCTTCCCATTATCTTTCTGCAGGGATTTACCGGTCGTCTTTTCCGTGAGTTTGGCATCGTGGTGGCAGGTGCTGTATTGATATCAGCTTTTGTTTCATTAACCCTTACCCCGGTACTGAATGTTAAACTGAGTCCCAAGGATGTTCATAAACATTCGTGGTTTTATAATGTAACGGAACCATTTTTTCGCTGGATGGAAAATAGTTTCCAGGCAACACTCCGCCGGTTCATGCGGGTACGGTGGATCGCATTTGTTATAATCCTTGGTTGCGTAGCCATCATTATTTTAGTTGGGGGCGGTTTGAAATCTGAACTGGCACCCATGGAAGACCGCAGCCAGTTTCGTTTACAATTATCTGCCCCGGAAGGAACTTCCTTTGATGCCATGGACAAATACGTGAACCGGTTGACCAATTTCATGATGGATTCCGTTCCTGAAAAAGAAGTTGTGCTGAGTGTGACTTCACCGGGTTTTACCGGTTCAGGCAACGCTAATACCGGCTTTGTAAGAGTAACACTCGTGCCGCCTAATGAAAGAGAAAGATCACAGAAGGAGATTGTAGAAATGGTGAACCGAAATTTGCCCAAGTTTACAGAAGGTCGTGCATTTGCCATTGAAGAACAAACCATCTCCGTGAACCGTCGTGGCGGTCAACCTGTTTCATTTGTAATCCAAAACAACAATTTTGAGAAGCTGACTAAAATACTACCCGACTTCCTGGAAAAAGCCAGGCAAAGTAAAGTGTTGATGAATGCAGACGTGGACCTCAAATTCAATAAACCGGAACTGAGAGTGGAGATCGACCGGTTGAAAGCAGCACAGCTTGGTGTAAGTGTGAATGATATTTCTCAAACATTGCAATTAGCCTATAGTAACCGCCGCCTGGGTTATTTTACCAAGGATGGAAAGCAATACCAGGTGATGGGACAGGTGGCCCGTAATGACCGGGATGATCCGAATGACCTGAAAACATTATTTGTCCGCAACAACAGGAACGAAATGATCAGTATGGACAACCTGGTTACTGTTGCCGAATCCAATACACCACCAACGATCTATCACTTTAACCGGTATAAATCGGCTACGATCTCTGCCAGTTTGCAACCCGGTTTTACTATTGGCGATGGTATTGCTGAGATGGAAAAGATAGCTGACGATTTGCTGGATGAAACATTCGCAACTGCCTTGTCCGGCTCCTCCAGGGATTTCCAGGAAAGCAGTAGTAATATATCATTTGCTTTCCTGTTGGCAGTGGGGCTAATATTCCTGATCCTTGCGGCGCAGTTCGAAAGCTTTATTGACCCGGTGATTATCATTATAACATTGATCTTTGGAATTGCAGGTGCCGTATTAACCTTATGGTTATTTGGGCAAACTCTTAATATATTCTCCCAAATAGGTATCATTATGCTGGTGGGAATGGTTACTAAAAATGGTATCCTGATCGTTGAGTTTGCTAACCAGAACCAGGAAAAAGGAATGAAAAAAATAGATGCCGCCATTTACTCGGCCACACAAAGGCTGCGTCCAATCCTGATGACCAATCTTGCAATGGCGCTTGGAGCATTACCGCTGGCCCTATCACTTGGAGCATCTTCGACCAGTCGTATCCCGCTGGGTATTGTGATCGTGGGAGGTATTATGTTCTCGCTGGTATTAACCTTATTTGTGATCCCGGCTATGTACTCCTTCTTATCCCGGAAAAGAAAGAAAAGCGAAATAGATGAAATGCTTCACCAGCAGGCTGCTGAAACAGCCACCGCTGAAGCGCATGCTTAATTAATTACAGAATGATCAACCTGATGAAAAAAAATATTCTCCTTGTATTCCTGCTCCCTTCATTTTTTGCAGCTGCACAAAATCCGCTGACATTGGAAGAAGCTATTGCCACCGCTTTAAAAAATAATTACGATATCCAGCTGTCAAAAAATGATTCGATGGTGGCAGCACTGGATTATTCCTTCCGGAATGCGGTGTTTTATCCCCGTCTGAACGGAACCCTGGGTACGACCTGGAATAATAACGACCAGAAACAAACACTGGCGGATGGCACCAAGCGGGAACAGAATAATATTAAATCGCATAACCTGAATGCGGCCCTGAACCTGAACTGGACCTTATTCGATGGCTTGAAAATGTTTGCCACCCGAGATAAAGCCGCAGAGTTTATCAAACTGGGAGAACTCGGTATCAAGAAC
>JAEUVP010000539.1 GCA_016786805.1 Chitinophagaceae bacterium
CCTAATGCCTCTTTAGATTTTGAGCCGGTAAGAATTGTGGTGAATGTCTGGTTATGGCCTTCCGTGCGGTTTATCTATGCTCCTGTTTATCGCCCCTGGGTTTCTCCCTGGAGATGGAGACATTACCCTGCTTACTGGAAACCCTGGAGGCCATTTGCATGGCATGTATGGCATCCCCGTTGCGTGGTTCACCACCGGCCATTTGTCGTGGTGCGTACTCACCGGGTGGTAAGGGCTCATGCCATTTATCGTCCGGCAAGGGTTAGCTCTATAACTGTAAGAAACCGTCATTCCGTAGCTGTTAATAATTACCGGGTGACCCGTACCAAAACAACAGTGACAGGTCCAAGAGGTAATTCAGCCACCCGTACCACTACTACAGTGCGTAAAAACGGGAAGGTGAAAGCCCAGAAGACAACTGTGAGAAGAAGAAGAGGCTGATATCTTTAATTTGCCAATATTAGAATAGTGAAAAGCTATCGTTCAAAAGACGATGGCTTTTTTTAATGCCGGCCATTGTGCAAAAAAAGTGCTGGCTTTTCCCGAAAAAGAGTTTTAAATTACAATAACCATCCAATACCCCAGGGAAATAAAGGAAACATATTGCTTCACCTTTAAATTTAAATCCCATGGTTCAGGTAGAAATTGCACAGCTCGCCGGGGAGTGCAACGCCTGGAGAGAATCACTTCGGCAGTACCGCGAAGAATTCACCCAGGACAAAGCAAAACTTCAACAGGCAGCCTCCCAGCCACTCTCCAAAGAACTTCTCCAGGAAGTTGAACATCTCCACAACCAGTTTCACATTCAGCTCATCAACATTCACGATCTTAAGCAGGCCATCAAAAATCATGACCGTAAAATGAATTTTGAAATGCAGGCGAATAATGGCCAGTTGAATGATGAAACCGTAGCCGAACATGAAAGCTTGTTTGACCAGCACCAGCATTTAGAACAAACACTCCGGGATCTCCGCCAGGAATTCGATGATTTTTTAGGACGATCGCAATAAGCACAGCTTACTGACTAACCCTCCTGATCTTTATCAGCTTATGCCCTGACAGGGTTCATAAGAATATGTCCTATTCTATAGAAGATTTGTAATGGCTCAAAAAACAATTCTTCACTCTTAAATATTTTGCTATGCCAGAATTTGATACCTCACACGTCAAAAATATTGTCTTGCTGGGCCATGCCGGCTCCGGTAAGACCACATTAGCGGAGTGCATGCTATACGAGGCGGGCCTTATTACCCGCAGAGGCTCTATAGCAGAACGCAATACAACAGGTGATTACCACGAATTGGAACAGGAACGTGGTAATTCTATTTTCAGCAAGCTCCTGCACACCAAATGGCAGGGTTATAAGATCAATATCATTGATACTCCCGGGTATGATGATTTTACCGGGGAAGTGATCTCTGCATTAAGAATCGCAGATACAGGTGTGATGCTGCTCAATTCAGTAATGGGGGTGGAAGTAGGAACAGATATCATTTGGGAATACACGGAGAAGTTTAAAACCCCGATGATATTTGCCGTCAATAAACTGGATGATGATAATGCTGACTTTGATAAAACAGTCAGGGAAGCCAAAGCACATTTTGGAAATAATGTAGTGGTGGTGCAATATCCACGGCAAACAGGGTCCGGTTTTCATGAGATCATTGATGTCTTACGCATGACAATGTATAGTTTTAAAGACACAGGCGGAAAGCCGGAAAAAATGGCAATCCCTGATGATGAAAAAGCGAAAGCGGACGAATTACATAAAGAACTGATTGAAGCTATTGCCAGTAATGATGAGACATTAATGGAAAAATATTTTGATAAGGGAGAGCTGGATGAAGATGAAATGAAGATGGGCATGAAGAAAGCGATGATCAATCATGACCTGTTTCCATTGTTCTGTTTGTCAGCCGAAAGAAATATGGGCAGTGGCAGGTTGATGGGCTTTATAGATAATGTGTGCCCCAGTGCTAATGAAATGCCAGCTCAAAAAACAAGAAAAGGGGAGCAGCTTACCTGCGATGCCAGCGGTCCTGCCTGCATTTTCATTTATAAAACGATCAGTGAGCCACACGTAGGTGAACTGTCATTCTTTAAAGTGTATTCAGGAACCATCAAAGCAGGTATGGAACTGGAAAATGAAACAACCGGGGTTACTGAAAAAATTACCCAGTTGTTTTTAGTGGAAGGTAATAAGCGAACACCTATTAATGAACTGGTGGCAGGTGATATTGGTGCTACACTGAAGCTGAAGAATACGCATGTCAATAATACCCTGCATATCAAAGGCAGGAATTATGAATTGCCACCAATTGAATTCCCTGCACCGAATATGACAGTGGCTATCGAATCACTGAAAAAAGGGGAGGAGGAAAAACTGTCATTGGCTTTACACCAATTGCGGGAAGAAGATCCTACTTTGTTAGTGGAAGTTTCACAGGAGCTAAAACAAACACTCATCCATTGCCAGGGTGATATGCACCTGGCGGTGGCCAAATGGAAAATTGAACGCCAGCATAAACTGGAAGTAAAATTTGTAAAACCAAAGATTGCTTACCGGGAAACGATCCGTAAGATGGCTGATGCCAGTTACCGGCATAAAAAACAAAGCGGCGGAGCCGGACAGTTTGGAGAAGTATATATGCGTATAGAACCCTGGTATGAGGGAATGCCCGAACCAACTGATCTTAATGTCAGGGGTCGTGATGTGCATGAACTGGACTGGGGAGGTAAGCTTGTATTTTATAACTGCATTGTAGGTGGTGCTATTGATACAAGATTCCTCCCTTCAATCTTAAAAGGTGTGATGGAAAAAATGCAGAACGGTCCATTGACAGGTTCTTATGCCCGTGATATCCGTGTTTGTGTCTATGACGGAAAGATGCACCCTGTTGACAGTAACGATATTTCATTCAAGATCGCAGGCTTACAGGCATTCCGCCAGGCCTTCCAGCTGGCTGATCCGCAGATACTGGAACCGATCTATCATGTGGAAGTACTTTGCCCGGATGATCTTACCGGTGCGGTAATGGGCGATCTGCAAAGCCGCCGGGCTATCGTAGAAGGTATTGATGCAGAAGGTCATTTCCAGAAAGTGATTGCTAAAGTGCCATTGGCAGAGATGGAAGGTTATTCTTCTTCACTGAGGTCCATCACACAGGGTCGTGCAAAATTCAGTATGCACTTCCAGGCCTATGAAGCGTTGCCGTTTGAATTGCAGCGAAAGCTGATTGATGATTACAGCAAGACAGCCAAAGAGGAATATGCCTGATCCTTAAGCTGATTAATTGGCTATACTATGAGCCCCGGGTGACCGGGGCTTTTTAATTTGTTCCTGCAACATACTCCTGCTGTTTAAAAAATACCTACCAGAACATGGATCATATAGAAATAGTAAATGGAGCTTATTGCTCCTTTTACTATTATCGGTCATAGATATATTTTTG
>JAEUVP010000103.1 GCA_016786805.1 Chitinophagaceae bacterium
GAGAATTTACCTTCTTCGATCAGTTTATGCCGGGTATCGGGTTTGCCGGTAGCTACTTTGATATTGCTGATGAATACAGCATATTGATTTTCGGGATAATTGGTACCTCCCACTTCAAAAAATATCTGATTTATCATATCCCCAACCGGTATTGCCTTAGGAGCATCAAACACTTTCTCCCCGTTGATCCAGATACGGCATCTTTCTTTCTGTACCTGGAAGGCAACATGTACCGGGGTGGAATACCATTTCTCCAGCGATTCAAAAGCTTTGGCATCGCTTTGGTACCAGGGCCTGCCCTGTTGATAGGAATGCAGTTTCACTCTTGAGGATTTACCTTCACCGGGAGCCAGCGTGGCTACAAGGGCTGTATTTTTCCTATACTCTCTCAGGAAATTATTCCCCGTGTTGGACTCATCGTTACTGGCGAAGAAACCAAAATAGATCTCGGGGTAACTCCATCCGTTGTTCTTTAGTTGCAGAATAATATCAAACTCCGCGGTGAAATTTTCTCCGTAATTTTTGGTGCTGCTGCTCAGGTAAGTAAATTTTTTATGCAGTTGTAACCAGTTACCGGGAAATTTATCCAATGTCACTACTTCGCCGGTGCCGCTGGTATTCCAACCTGTTGGTAGTTCGGCAATGGCTTCACCCTCAAATGCATCATAATAGAGAACAGAATCGCCGGGAATGAAATCATATTTGGAAAAACTTTTTAAGGCGGGTTCTTCTGTTGCCGCAGCAACTGGTGCATTTGTTTTTTTCTCTGCTACCGGCTCCGCTTTTTTCTTTCCTTCGATCTCGTCGAGAGTTTTATCGATCTCCTTGTCAATTTTCTGGTCGGCTCTTTGTTTGCTTTTATTCTTGACCTTGTTAAGAATATTACCGAATTGTGCTTCGGCCGCATGTGGCAATACGGCAATCAATAAGACAATGAGCAGCTTCTGTTTCATGTGTATAAGGTTTAAATGGAGGTCAAAACTATACCGGGGCGTATGCACACAAAAGCGAAGAATGATTGAATTGAGGGAAAGCGGGATTGAGTTGTTGAAAATAAAAATGACTGCCCGGGCAGTCATTTTTATTTATAGCGCTTTATATGTTGTCGTACTTAACTGCGGGCACCGGTAATTTTTATACCAGCAATCTTTTCAGTAAATACTTTTAATTCATCCGGCGTAAATTCATATTCAGCTGCCCAAAGATTTTCCTGCAAATGCGATTGCTTGGTAGTTCCCGGTATAGGAACGATCCATGATTTTTGTGCCAGCAACCAGGCTAATGAAACCTGCGTGGCAGTTAACCCTCTTTTATTTCCAAAATCCTGAATGGCTTCTAGTAAAGGCCAGTTTGCTTTCACTGCATCGGGGGTGTACCGGGGTAGAGTATCACGGTTATCATTATCCGGATCATACTTTGTAAGCGGGTTGATATAGCCGGAGAGTAAAGCCCTTGCGATTGGGCTGTAAGGAACAAAGCCAATTCCCAGTTCCTCACATGTATTTAAAATGTCTCCTTCAGGATCTCTTGTTATCAATGAATATTCGGTTTGTAATGCTGTAACCTGCTGCACGGCATGAGCTTTACGGATATTAGTAGGGTCGGCTTCACTTAATCCAAAGTGCAGCACCTTTCCTTCCTTGATTAAATCTTTCACCGTTCCTGCCACATCTTCAATAGGAACAGAGGGATCAACCCGGTGCTGGTACAATAAATCAATATAATCTGTTTTCAGTCTTTTTAATGATTGCTCTACCACTTCCCGGATATGTGGAGGCTTACTATTTAAACCAGCCAATTGTCCATTCTGAATGTTAAAACCAAACTTGCTGCACAGGATAATTTTTTTCCGGAAAGGTTGAATAGCTTCCCCAACCAGCTCTTCATTTCTCCACGGCCCATATGCTTCTGCAGTATCAAAAAAATTCACCCCCATTTCATATGCTTTCTTGATCAGTGCGATCATCGGTTTGCGGTCGGGTATAAAAGTGCGGTGCCAGCTCATACCCATACAACCGAGCCCAAGACCATAATTTACATTGAGGCTGTGCTTGCCTGTGCCCAGGGTCCGTTGTTTATTGCCGGTATTTTTCTTTTTGTCGTTGGCGGTTGTTTGTGCCAGACCCAATGCCGGGGAAAGCAGTAATGAACCGCTTACTGCGGCACCTGCTTTTAGAAAATTTCTGCGGTTGTTATTTTCCATTGTTTACTTTTTTAATTTGATTATTTTCTACAGCAAATTTCAGTACTCCCCGCGGGTATCAGCTTATACAGATTACAGCTGTTCATACCAGTTTTACTGATTGGGGTACTATGAGGCCAATCCCTGTACCGGAATATTTAAGTTTGTATCCGTAAAAGTCTTTTATGGAAGAAATTGTAAAACTGGAAAATGTAGCACAATACAACCTGATGCGTGGAGTAGAAACCCTGCACCCATTGATAACGGTACTGGACCTGTCCAAAGCAAAGCCGATGCCCGCAAAGACATTCAATTTTGGATTGTATGCCGTGTACCTGAAAGAGTTGAATTGCGGGGAATTGAAATACGGACGCAACCAGTATGATTACCAGGAAGGCACCCTGGTATTTATTGCACCGGGCCAGGTATTGGGTATACCATCAAATATAAAAACGTTTGAACCCAAAGGTTGGGCCTTGCTGTTTCATCCCGATCTGATCAAAGGTACTTCCTTAGGAAAACATATCCAGGACTATTCGTTCTTTTCCTATGATGTGAACGAGGCTCTGCATTTATCTGATAAAGAACGCCAGGTTGTACTGGACTGTTTTGCTAAAATTGAATACGAGTTACAACATGCTATAGATAAGCACAGCAAAAAACTGATCGCTTCTAACATCGAACTGTTTCTTAATTATTGCAACCGCTTTTATGACCGCCAGTTTATTACCAGGGACAATGCCCACCAGGGCATTTTAGAACGGTTTGAAAATTTGCTGAATAATTATTTTACATCCGAAAAACCTGCTGCTATTGGCTTGCCTTCTGTTGCCTATTGTGCCGGTGAATTGAATTTATCACCCAATTATTTTGGCGACCTGGTCAAAAAAGAAACCGGGAAGTCACCACAGGAATACATTCAGTCTAAAATCATTGATGTGGCCAAAGAAAGGATATTCGACATCAGTAAGTCAGTCAGTGAAATAGCTTATGAGTTAGGC
>JAEUVP010000178.1 GCA_016786805.1 Chitinophagaceae bacterium
GTGGTGCAGATCATTATTTTCGGGTTTGCTCTCACCAACGAAGTAAAGAACTCAAAAATAGCCATCCTTGATCCCTCTAAAGATGCAGCCACGACTTCACTGATCGCACAAATGGAAGCGAGCCGCTATTTTGAAGTGGACCAGGTCATTCATTCAGCGGAGGAGATTGAACCGATCTTTAAAAAAGGAAAGATCAAACTAGCGGTTATTTTCCCGGCCAACTTTAATGCAGACCTTCAGCATTTTAATAAAGCACAGGTGCAGTTGATCGCTGATGCCTCTGATCCGAATGTAGCCAATACGCTGACCAATTATGCCACTGCGGTTATCATGGATTACCAGAACCGCATTACAAGCGATAGGAAACTGCCGTATACGATCAACACCGAGATGCGGATGTTGTATAACCCCGAGCTGAAAGGAGCATATAATTTTGTACCGGGTGTGATGGCTATGGTATTGCTGCTTGTTTGCACCATGATGACCGCTATCACGATTGTACGTGAAAAGGAAATGGGTACGATGGAGATCATGCTGGTATCTCCCATGAAGCCTTTCAGGATCGTTATTGCCAAAGCAGTTCCTTATCTGTTATTATCGTCTGTCAATATCGCCAGTATTTTGTTATTGAGTGTGTTTGTACTGGATGTGCCGATCAACGGAAGCCTGGTATTACTGGTTTTTGAAAGCCTTTTATTTACACTCGTTTCATTAGCATTGGGTTTATTGATATCATCCAGGGCTGAATCGCAGCAAACAGCCATGTTCATTTCGCTGGTGGCACTTTTTCTTCCTACAGTAATGCTCAGTGGCTTTATGTTCCCGGTAGAAAATATGCCCTTACCACTACGCACCGTTTCAAATATTGTTCCGGCCAAGTGGTATTACAGTATTGTGAAATCAGTAATGATCAAAGGTATTGGGTTGCATGCGGTCTGGAAAGAGACGCTGATATTGATGGGGATGCTGGTATTCTTTCTCGGACTTGCTATTAAGAACTTTAAAATTCGCCTGGCATGAGGACATTGAAATTTTTATTGCAAAAAGAATTCCGGCAGATATTCAGGGATCCATCTATTCTACGGATTATTTTTATCATGCCCGTGATACAGCTGATCGTATTGCCATGGGCAGCCGATTATGAGATCAAGAATATCAAACTGGCTATAATTGATCATGATCGTTCGGATTATTCACGCAGCCTCACCAATAAGATAACAGCTTCAGGGTATTTTATATTGACAGATTATACAAGTTCTTTTGAACAGACCTTGGGAGAAATCGAACATGATAAAGCCGATATCATTTTGGAGATCCCGGCTTCTTTTGAAAAAGACCTGGTTAAAGAAAGTGAATCCAAACTGTTTATGGCAGTGAATGCGATCAACGGTGTAAAAGCAGGGCTGGGGAGTTCCTATCTCCGCAGCATAATCCAGGATTATAACCGGGAAGTGAGGACGGAGTGGATACAGTTTCCCCGTTTCAGCCCGGAAACGAATATTGAAGTCACCAATTCCAACTGGTTCAATCCTTCGATGAACTATAAGGTATTTATGGTTCCGGGAATATTGGTATTGCTATTAACAATGGTCGGTTCTAATCTCACCGCTATTAATATTGTGAAGGAAAAGGAAATCGGAACAATCGAACAGATCAATGTGACCCCGGTTAAAAAATTCCATTTTATATTGGGTAAGTTGATCCCTTTCTGGGTATTGGGATTGTTGGTTTTCACCATCGGGTTCGGTATTGCCTGGATCGTATATGGCATTTACCCGGCGGGCAGTTTTTTGACCGTTTATCTTTTTGCCGCTGTTTACCTGCTGGCGGTGCTGGGATTGGGCCTGCTTATTTCCACCTATGCCAATAACCAGCAGCAGGCCATGCTCATCTCTTTTTTCCTGATGATGATCTTTGTATTAATGGGCGGATTATATACATCAATTGACAGTATGCCGGGCTGGGCGCAGGCCATTACCAAAGCCAACCCGGTTTCTTATTTTATCGAGGTGATCAGGATGGTGGTATTAAAAGGAAGCGGCCTGGCAGATATCAAATACCAGTTGCTCACCATTTTGGGGTTTGCGGTGCTGCTGAATGGCTGGGCGGTTGTCAATTATCATAAAAGATCCTGATAAATCCTTTTTCAAAAGCCGGCAATCTTTTTTATATTCGGATAACTAAAAACGATTGTTATGCTAAAGATCAACGACCTCAAGTCCGGCGATATCATTGTTGTGGATGATGAAGGAGTAAAGCGGGAAGGAACCGTGGTGAGCATCAGTCACGAAGAGAACCAGGCCCTGGTAGATAACGGAATCCAGGAATTCTGGTACAGCCCGGAAGAAATGTTTGCCGTTCCGCTTGACGAGAACCAACTGGTGAAGCTCGGTTTCACAAAAGATGATGAGAACGGAGGGGTAAAGTACAAAAAGGACTCCTTTCGGCTGGTGACGCCTAAAAAAGGCGACTTTTCAAATATTGAAATGTGGTGGAGGGAGGACAGGCGCCATTTCAGCTTCCCGTTGGGGGTGCATGAGCTCCAGAATTTGTACCTGTCGATGACCAAAGTCCATTTGGAGAAGGCCTGAAAACCAGTATTTCAGCCTAATTCCTGAACAGCAACCGCTTTTTTCCACATAGCCCCGAAAAAAAATCGGGGTTTCTTCTTTTTTCGGGTGCATCCGCCTATCTTTGCAGCCCTAAAATCAATATGTCTAAACAAGCACTTATCAAACAAGATGGGGTCATCCTGGAAGCCTTGTCCAACGCAATGTTCAAGGTTAAACTGGAAAATGGTCACGAAATACTGGCCACCATCTCTGGGAAAATGAGGATGCACTACATACGGATTTTACCGGGTGATAAAGTAGGAGTGGAATTATCTCCTTATGATCTGACAAGGGGAAGAATCAATTTCAGGTATAAATAATGCTAACAGCCAAAAGCTGAAAGCTTAACGCAGAAAATAAACAACGATGAAAGTTAGAGCATCCATCAAAAAGCGTAGCGCCGACTGCAAAATTGTACGTCGTAAAGGCAAGCTGTATGTCATTAACAAAAAGAATCCCCGCTTCAAGCAAAGACAGGGATAATCTTGTTATAACGTAAACATTAAAAAGATAAATAAATAATATGGCTCGTATTGCCGGTGTTGACTTACCAAAAAATAAAAGAGGCGAAATAGGTCTTACCTATATATATGGTATTGGCCCATCTACTGCTAAGTACATTCTTGACAAGCACAATATTGACCGCAGCAAGAAAGTGAACGAATGGAATGATGAAGACCTGAATGCTATCCGTAATACCATTACGGAAGAGTTTAAGGTGGAAGGTCAGTTGCGTTCAGAAGTACAGATGAGTATCAAGCGTTTGCTGGATATTGCCTGCTACCGTGGTCTTCGCCATCGTAAAGGTCTGCCGGTTCGTGGCCAGCGTACTAAAACCAACAGCCGTACCCGGAAAGGTAAAAGGAAGACGGTTGCCGGTAAGAAGAAGGCACCTAAGAAGTAAGATAATTGCCATTAGCTCTGAGCCCACCGCTTTGAGCTTTTGGTTTATATATGCACCAATAACCACTGAATTGATTACGGATATCCGGTGCAGGAGGAGGATCAGTTCAGGTTCCGTTTTAAAGGCGGGATAATTAATTAAGTAAAGATTACCTCAGAACAACAAACATGGCAAAAGCACAAGCACAGCAGCAACAGGTTAGCGCAAAAGCAGCTGCTAAGAAAAGAGTGGTGAAAGTGGACTCCTACGGAGATGCTCACATTTCAGCCACATTCAACAACATTATCATCAGCCTTACCAACAAGAACGGCCAGGTTATTTCCTGGAGCAGTGCCGGTAAAATGGGCTTCAAGGGTTCTAAAAAGAACACTCCTTATGCCGCACAAATGGCCGCCGCTGATGCAGCAAAGACTGCATTTGATGCCGGTCTGAAAAGAGTAGATGTATATGTAAAAGGCCCTGGTGCTGGTCGTGAAAGCTCTATCCGCTCCCTGTCACAAAGCGGTATCGAGATCGTAATGATCAAAGACGTGACGCCGTTACCACACAACGGTTGCCGTCCTCCGAAGAAAAGAAGAGTTTAACCCCCAAGCCCCTGAAGGGGGTGAAGGAATACATATTTGAGCCAGATTGGTTTCATTTTTAAAAAGGGTACACGATTAATTTTTTAAAGCTTTTTACTGATCGTTGTACCGGATTCTAAAAAAGCTTAAATGAAAGTAAAATTATGGCAAGGTACACTGGTCCAAAGACCAAGATCTCCCGCATTTTCGGGGAGCCTATTTTAGGCAATGGTAAATGGTTGGGTAAAAACAGCAACCCTCCCGGACAGCATGGGGAGAAACGTAAGCGTAAAACTTTAGGTGAATACGCTTTACAGCTCCGCGAAAAGCAAAAGGCTAAATACACGTATGGTGTATTAGAGAAACAATTCCGTAAAACTTTTGAGGAAGCATCACGCCGTAAAGGTGTAACCGGTGAAAACCTCATCAAATTACTGGAAGCCCGCCTGGATAACACTGTTTTCCGTATGGGTATTGCTCCTTCACGTCCTGCTGCCCGTCAGCTCGTTAGCCACAAACACATTGAAGTAAACGGCGAAGTTGTGAATGTTCCTTCTTACCAGTTAAAAGCTGGAGATGTAATCACGATCAAAGAAGGCAGCAAAACAAGAGAGTCAATTACCAGCATTGTTCGTGCTAAGAACCCTAAGTTCAACTGGCTGGATTGGAGTGAAACCGAGTTCAAAGGTACTTTCATTACTTATCCTGAAAGGGAAAGCGTTCCTGAAAACATTAAGGAACAACTGATCGTCGAATTGTACTCTAAGTAATAGCTGAATAGTATTCAGAATGTACAAGAGTGCGACGCAACAGGCGATGAGAGTAGTACTGAAGCTGGTAACACAATCATTTTAAATCTAAAGAATAAAATATGGCAATTTTAAATTTCCAGAAACCTGATAAGATCATTCTGCAAAAGGCTACGGATTTTGAAGCTCAGTTCGAGTTTCGTCCGTTGGAGCCCGGCTATGGCGTGACGATTGGTAATGCACTTCGCCGTGTATTGCTGAATTCATTGGAAGGCTATGCTATCATCGGTGTGAAGATCGAAGGTGTGGAACATGAATTCGCTACCATGAAAGGTGTTAGTGAAGATGTGGTGGAGATTTTCCTGAACCTGAAACAGGTTCGTTTCAAAAAGATCGTTGATCATGAAGTGGCCAATGAGAAGATCATTTTGTCTATAAAGAACAGGACTGAATTCACTGCCGGTATGATCGGTGAAGGAACACATTCTTTCCAGATCATGAACCCGGACCTGCTGATCTGTACGCTTGATTCATCTGCCAAGATGGATGTGGAGCTGACTATCGGTAAAGGCCGCGGTTATGTGCCTGCAGAAGATAACAAGCCGAAAGATGCCCCGCTGGGTTATATTCCTATCGATGCTATTTACACGCCGATCAAGAATGTAAAATACACGATAGAGAACACCCGTGTGGAACAAAGGACTGACTTCGAAAAACTGATCATGGAAGTTTCTACAGATGGTACTATCCATCCGGAAGAAGCGGTGAAACAAGCTTCACGCATCCTGATCCAGCACCTGATGATCATCACGGATGAGAACATCACGTTCGATAATAAAGAAGAGAAGAAAGAAGACCTGGTGGACGAACAAACTTTGCAACTGCGTAAAGTATTGAAGACTCCATTGGAAGATCTGGACCTGTCTGTTCGTGCCTTTAATTGCTTAAAAGCTGCCAAGATCAACTCATTGAGTGAACTGGTGCAGTATGAGCAGGAAGACCTGATGAAATTCCGCAACTTCGGTCAGAAATCACTGGCTGAGATTGAGCAGGTGCTGACTGAAAGAGGTCTGCATTTCGGAATGGACCTGGTGAAACTGGGCATTGACCTCAGCGAGTTCTGATTCGGCAATGAATAGTAAGTAATGTAGGCTGTAATTCCTGACACGGTACAGCCGGTATTTAATAACAATGATTTGGAGGTGCCATTATCAAATGGACACATTACCAAATTGACAAATTAAACAGTCATGCGTCACGGAGACAAAGTAAAAAATCTAAGCCGCACCAAAGCTCACAGAGAAGCTTTGCTGAGCAACCTGGCTTGTCAGCTCATCGAACACAAAAGGATCGTTACTACGGTCGCAAAAGCGAAAGCATTGCGTGTATACGTGGAGCCCCTGATCACTAAAGGTAAAACCAACACTACACACCAGCGTCGTGTGGTGTTCAGCTACCTGCAGGATAAGGAAGCGATCAAAGAACTGTTTGGTAATGTAGCAGAAAAAGTAGCCGGCCGCCCCGGTGGTTATACCCGTATCATTAAGTTAGGTGCCCGTCCAGGTGATAATGCAGAAACTGCATTGATCGAACTGGTCGACTTTAACGAGATCTACGGTAAGGGTAAAGGCGAAGCGAAAGCTCCGGCTAAGAAAACCCGCCGCTCTGGTGCTGCGAAAAAGAAAGCAGAAGGCACGGATAAACCGGAAGCATCTGCAACAGAAGACAAAGCTGCTGAATAATAGCAACACAACGCTGTTCAATACAAATGCCCCCGGTTTACCGGGGGCATTTTTTTAATAATAATACAACGGCAGGCCGGGAGTGATAACGGGTTTTATACGAAAAATGAAGTATTTTCATTTTCATATTTCCCCTGCTTGCTATACTACTTCAATCAACTTTTAAACCAACGAAATGGATCATCCGTCGGGCAGGTCATTGCAGCAATTCAGAAATGAGGTCGGGATCAAATTCCAGCTTTATAATAGCCTCTTCACTTCATTACCTTTTCACCGGATAGAAAAGACAGGTATTCTGTTGTCTTTGCTGTCCAATAATTGCGAGGAAGGGTATAAAAAGAAATTAAGCCCGGTTGAAATACTCGAAGATTTTTTTAGCAAGCATACCATCTATGGCAAAGAAAATGAACGGGCAGATCTCTTGTTCCGCTTTGTGCAATACGTAGAAAGGCAAGTGGTGTTATTTGATGCGCTGGAAGATGCAGCCTTTCGCAGTGTGCATGACCTGAACGGGGTGGGCACTTTAAAACATTTAGAATCGGAAGTATTACAGGGGAATAAAGAGAGAGAACTTGCCGATAAACTGAAAGATTTTTCTATCCGGATGGTATTAACAGCTCACCCCACACAATTTTACCCGGGTTCTGTATTGGGGATCATCAACGACCTGTCAAAGGCACTGAATGATAATAATACCAGCCTGGTAAATACTTACCTGCAACAATTGGGAAAAACACCTTTCTTTAAAAAGAAAAAACCAACACCATATGATGAAGCGGTGAGTTTGATCTGGTACCTGGAGAATGTTTTCTATCCCGCAGCGGGACGGATTATTTCTTCTTTAAAAAACCAGTTTCCTGATGCTGTGGATAAGCATAACCCTGTTATTCGTATGGGATTCTGGCCCGGCGGTGACAGGGATGGTAATCCATTTGTGACCAGTGATATCACATTACAGGTGGCCAATGCGTTGCGGGGAGGGATTATTAAGTGTTATTATATGGATGTGCGCCGCCTGCGGAGAAGACTGACCTTCGAAGGGGTGGATGTCTTATTAGCGGAGTTAGAAAATAAATTATACAATAACCTGTTCATCCCAGGTTTTAAAACCACACTGACGAAGGAGGAGATACTATCAACATTGGAACAGATCAGGCAGATCATCATCTACCAGCATAATGGTCTGTTCCTGCACATGGTCAATAACCTGATCAGTAAGATCGAGGTATTTGGATTGCATTTCGCTTCACTTGATATCAGGCAGGAGAGTACGGTGCATGGTAAATTACTGGAAGCACTTGCTGCGACAGGAGATAGTCTGCCCGCTGATTATGCTTCATTCACAGATACTGAGAAAATCAATATTCTCTCTTCTGTCGAAAAGCCGGTTATGGCTGACTCGGTAACTGACCCGGTTCACCGGGATACGCTGCAAACCATTCTTGCCGTGAAAAATATTCACCAGTATAACGGGGAAGCAGGTTGTAACCGGTATATCATCAGTCAATGTAAATCTGCCCTGAATGCCATGGAAGTATTTGGGTTATTCTTATTAGGAGGCTGGAAAAAAGAAGAACTGAATATTGATATCATCCCCTTGTTTGAAACAATTGATGATCTGCAGGTGGCTGCTGAAGTGATGAGAACATTATATAGTAACCCGGTTTATAAAGAACACCTGCAGCGAAGAAATAACCACCAGACGATCATGCTTGGTTTTTCCGATGGCACCAAAGACGGCGGCTACCTGATGGCCAACTGGAGTATTTATAAAGCGAAAGAAGAATTAACGAGTATATCCAGGGAATATGGCATTGATGTGATCTTCTTTGATGGCCGTGGTGGCCCTCCCTCAAGAGGGGGTGGAAAAACACATAAGTTCTATGCTTCGATGGGGCATAATATTTCGAACAAAGAGATACAGCTGACCATCCAGGGACAGACCGTGAGCTCCAATTTCGGAACCGTGGATGCGGCACAATTCAATATCGAACAATTATTGAACGCTGGTATTTCGAACGACCTGTTTTCAACAAGAGAGGAAACGCTTAGTGAAAAAGAAGAAACCTTGTTACAGGAGTTAGCAGCTTTAGGCTATCAATCGTATAAAAAATTAAAGGATCATCCCTACCTCGCCGATTATTTATTACAAGTAAGTCCCTTGCGGTTTTACAGTGAGACAAATATTGGCAGCCGCCCTGCAAAGAGAGGAGCTGCTTCCGGCTTATCGTTAAAAGACCTGCGGGCTATTCCTTTTGCCGGGTCCTGGAGCCAGTTGAAACAAAATGTGACGGGGTATTATGGAGTTGGTTCTGCTTTACAGGAAATGGAAAAACAAGGGAAACTGCTGGAGCTGCAAAAGCTGTATCACCAGTCTCTTTTCTTTAAGACACTGCTTGACAACTGCGAAATGGCGATGATGAAATCGTTCTTCCCGCTGACCGCCTATTTGTCGGCGCATAAACAGTTCGGCGAATTATGGCAAATGATCCATAACGAATACGAGCTGACCAAACAGTATTTAATGAAAATAACCGGGCAGACAGAATTGATGGCGGATTACCCGGTGGAACAATTATCTATCCAGATGAGGGAGCGAATTGTTTTGCCGTTAGTGACTATTCAGCAATATGCATTAACGAAGATCCGGGAAATGGATGAGCAGTTGATACAGGCCCCTGTAAAGGAAACCTATGAGAAATTGGCTATGCGCTGTTCATTCGGAATTATAAATGCTGGGAGGAATTCTGCCTAAGATTTGCAGTATCTGCTGGTATCAATTTTATATTTTTGCATCTCAATTCAAGAGCATGAGTAAAGTAAAAGTCGGAATGGTGCAGATGAGCTGCACCGGGAGTAAGGAAGAGAACCTGGCCAAAGCCATTGCAGGCGTAAGGAAAGCAGCTGCGGGTGGTGCACAGATCGTTTGCCTGCAGGAATTATTTACGTCGCTATATTTCTGTGATGTGGAAGATTACGAGAATTTCAAACTGGCTGAACCTATACCCGGTCCTTCTACAGATGCCATGCAAAAAGTGGCGAAGGAAACGGGAGTAGTGATCATAGCTTCTTTGTTTGAGAAGAGAGCACAGGGCCTGTATCATAATACTACTGCGGTGATTGATGCGGATGGAAGTTACCTGGGTAAATACCGGAAGATGCATATTCCGGATGACCCGGCTTATTATGAGAAATTTTATTTCACACCCGGTGATCTTGGTTATAAAGTATGGAAGACCAAATTTGCCACGATCGGAGTTTTGATCTGTTGGGACCAGTGGTATCCTGAAGCCGCCCGTATCACTTCATTGATGGGTGCGGAGATATTGTTTTATCCTACGGCGATTGGCTGGGCTACTGCACAGGATGAGGCAACAAATACTGAACAATATGGTGCCTGGCAAACGATACAGCGCAGTCATGCTGTAGCTAATGGGGTGCATGTGGTAAGTGTGAACAGGGTGGGGCTTGAGCAGAATGGTGCTATGAAATTCTGGGGTGGCTCGTTTGTCTCCAATCCCTTCGGAACAGTTTTGTACAAAGCCCCTCACGAGGAAGAAGAAATAAAAGTACTGGAGCTGGACCTGGCTAAAACGGATCAATACAGAACACACTGGCCTTTTATGCGGGACAGAAGAATTGATTCCTACCAACCGATTACAAAACGTTTCATCGACGAAGAATAAAATAGTGTTCATGGTTCATGGCCTATAGTTCATAGTGAAACCAAAGCCATTACCATGAGCCATTAACCATGAACTATGAGCTTCGAAGCAAAAACTCCCAAAGAAGCAGGCTACTATTTCCCCGCTGAATTTGCACCACATACAGCTACCTGGCTTAGCTGGCCGCATAAAGAAGCTTCCTGGCCGGATAAGATCCATACGATCTTTCCGTATTATGCCCAATTTATTAAAGAGCTGACAAAAGGGGAGCAGGTTAAAATTAATGTGGCTGATGAAACCATGAAGAATTTTGCTATCGGTCATTTGCAA
>JAEUVP010000284.1 GCA_016786805.1 Chitinophagaceae bacterium
TACTGGACAGGTATGAAATGATCATTGACTTTGAAAGAAGCCAGATCCACCTGCGGAAGGCCAACCGCAAAGATGACCTGGCAAGTCAAAACGAAGTACTCCGGGATACAGCCGCTTATCATACCATCCCCATTGAAATGAAAGATGACCGGATCATCGTGAGGACGGAACTCGCAGGGAAAAAAATACGTCTGATCATTGACAGCGGTGCGGAATCCAATGTGCTGGACAGCCGGTTACCTGATAAAGTATTTGAACAGGTTAATATTAATGGCCGGATCATCCTTACCGGGGCCGGGAACAAGAAAGTGGAAGCCTTAAGGGGTGATTTGCAAACACTGGTCATCGGAGGTCAACGGGTAAATGACCTGCCCGTAATGATCACCAACCTGGAAAAGACCTGTTTTTCCTATGGCGGCTGCGTGGACGGAATATTAGGATTTGATTTTCTCTCCTTACAAAAAATAGGGTTTAATTTTGTAACTCGCAAAATGTACTTATGGAAATGAGGAGGGCAGCTCAACATATCATCAAAACGGGGTGGCGGACAAGCTTCTTCCTCATACTGGCCCTCTTGCTGTTTGCCATAAGAGGTGCAGCACAACCTCCATTAAAGAATTATACGATCAAGAATGGACAGATGCATATTGCTATCGGCAAGGATATCGGCATTGCCTCTCTTGACAGCTTTATTACACAATACGGACTGCAATCACTGGCGCTGAATCAATTTCTTGCTAAAGGATTTGAAGATTCCCTGAAAAAACAGGGATGGAAAGTGGTGATCAATAATAACGAGGTCTGCATTTTTACCAAGCTCATAGAAGGATTGGCTGACTTTGATGATCATGCCGAAAAGATCAGGTTGATGGAAAAGAAACAATTCCTGGATGGCGAATTTCCGGCAGTGAGTAATAAAGTGGTAATGGGGTATAACCGTTTCCGGAATAAACAGCCTTTCCGCATTACAGAAGATTCATTAGTTGTTTTTTACCTGCGAAACAACCAGAAAGCCGGTAAGGTGATGCTGGCCGGTAGTTTTAATAAATGGGTACCTGATAATTTACCGATGACCAAAACCGATAGCGGCTGGATCGCTACGGTGAAATTAAAACCGGGTAAGTACTGGTACAAGTTCATCGTGGATGGAAACTGGATCATTGATATGGATAACCGGCTGAATGAAAATGACGGCAGGGGTAATATCAATTCCGTATTCTATTATAACAACTATGTTTTCCGGCTGAATGGATATACCAATGCCAGGAAAGTATTTGTATCCGGCAGCTTTAATGACTGGCAGGAAGGAGAACTGACGTTTAGCAAAACAGCCAACGGGTGGGAGTTGCCCCTTTATCTCGCTGATGGCACATATACTTACAAATTCGTGGTGGATGGTAAATGGATAACTGATCCTTTGAACAATGATAAATATCCCAATGAGTTCAATGATTTTAATTCCGTGATCAGGATGGGTAAGATGCACTTATTCTTCCTGCCCGGTTTCCCGGATGCAAAACAGGTGATATTGACAGGTTCGTTTAACAAGTGGCGTGATGATGAGCTGTATATGAAAAAAACGGCTGCGGGATGGGAATTGTATTATACACTGGGGGCGGGCAATTATGAATACAAATATAAAGTGGATGGCAAATGGGTAACGGATACCGTGGGCCAGCATACTAATCCCGGCAAAAAAGAAACATCTTATTTTATCATTGATCCCAATTATACCTTCCGGTTAAAAGGTTTTGCGAATGCAAGATCCGTTTTCCTGGCGGGTGATTTTAATAACTGGAGCCCCAACTCACTGGCCATGAAAAAAGAAGGAGATGAATGGGTCTTCTCCGTGCATCTTGATCCCGGTAAACACCTCTATAAGTTTATCGTGGATGGCAAATGGATCATTGACCCCGGTAATAAACTCTGGGAGGGTAATGAGCACAGTACAAGCAACTCTGTACTCTGGATCGAAAAACCATAACTTACAATATTTTTTTCCAGTAGTTAAGCCAATCGATCATTCGGCTGGTAAATCCATATTCATTGTCAAACCAGGCAATGAGTTTTACCTGCTGGCCTACAACGGAAGTAAGGGTTCCATCAATCAAACAGGAATGCGTATTGCCTTTTATATCTAATGATACCAGTGGCTCTTCGGTATAATCCAGTATGCCTTTATATTCACCCTCTGCTGCTTTTTTGAAAAGTGTATTGATCTGATGTACGGATACCGCTTCATTCAGTTGTACCGTGAAATCAGCCATCGCTCCATTGGCAACCGGTATTCTTGTGGAAACAGCAGCGATCCTGTTCTGCATACCCGGCATCAGTTTTTCTAAGGACTGGTGCAGGTCGATCTCTACCGGTATTATGGATTCGGCAGCAGCACGGCCCCGGCGGAATTGTTGATGCGGCGCATCCACCAGTTCCTGTCTTGATGTATAAGAATGCAACATATTCAGCTGTGCCGATTGGATACCGATCGCATTCAGAATATATAAAACATGGACGGAACAATTCGTCATACAACCACCCGGGGAGATAATATGTGTATCGGCTGTTACCGCACTATGATTAAAGCCATAGATGAGTAAAGGAATATCGGCTGAACCTGTTGTGGACAACAACACTTTTTTAGCCCCGGCTTTTAAATGTTGGGAAGCAGCAGTATGATTGGAAAAGCTACCGGAACATTCCAGCACCACATCCACTTTCAATTCTTTCCAGGGAAGTTTGGACGGATGATCAACCTGGAAGGCTTTGATGGATTGACCGGCCGCCACAATAGTAGCTTCCTCCATGCTAACAGGCTCGGGGAAAGTGCCATAGATGGAATCATATTTCACTAAATAAGCCAGGTTCTCCACCGGCATGATATCATTTACTGCCACTAATTCCACACCGGGATGATGCAATAATCTCCTGAATAATAACCGGCCGATACGGCCCATTCCATTGATAGCGATCCTCATAGTTCCAATTTTGTAAAAAGAGATGCAAATATCCTGAAGAAAAACAATTCCGG
>JAEUVP010000300.1 GCA_016786805.1 Chitinophagaceae bacterium
CCATGATCTGTTGTAATGATCAGCGTTGTTTTATCCTTATAGCCAGGAGTTGATTGAATATACTCCCATATCTGCCTGATCCATGCATCTGATTTCTGTGCTGCATCCAGGTAATAATCATATTGGCCTGCATGGGCAAACTCATCGGTATCACCCAATCCGAAAAAGATCAACTTCGGCTTATTCTCTTTCATGTACTCAAAAGCAATATTGAATGTAGCGGCATCTAATCTTTCGCCGCCGTGAAACAGATCAGGCATTTCATGCTGCAGGCGGTTGAACAATTTTTGTTTTTCGGTAAGATTTCCTTTCAAATCCCTGAAACCATCATTCACCAATAAGCCTGAACGGCCTTCATTAAAAATGGATGCAAACACATCCCAGGAACCAAAGACTGCTGTTCTGCCCTTGAACTCAGGGAGTTTATTCAGGAATTCAAATACATTTTCATTCTTGTTGGGGATCTTATCGTTTGAATTAACGGCTGTATCAGGATAACCGGTAAAAATTTCGTTGTATCCCGGATAGGAAAACCAATAAGGATTGGCATTATTGAAATAATTGCCATAGTTCCTGTTACCGAGTAAGATTCCTTTGGAAGCAATCGCCGACCAGAAAAAAGGCATGAGTTTTTTTCTTCTTGCCGTTGCATCAGCTGCCCAGAAATTTCTTTGTACATATTTGATGCTGTACTTCGCCGCAGTATCATATGTCAACATACTATCCGCACCAGCAAATATTTCCTGCCAGCGGAGCCCATCCATGGTTACCACGACTATGTTTTCCGATTTACCCGGTTGAGCAAATACAGGTACAAGAATAAATAAGTAGAAAAGCGTACTAATAATTTTTTTCATAACTGGTTAATTATTGCTGTGAGAATTATTTTTATTGGCTTTCGAAGTATAAGGACCGAACACGGCTTTCACCGGCATTGTTGTTTTACTGTCGTCCAGTATGATGATATAATAAGTAGTACCGCCGGGCAGCACTCTTACTACAATATGCCCCTGCTGGCTTTTATAAGCCCTGTCAACTAATGGGCCGATCACCAGTTGATTCGCTTCGAGCATATTAGTGGCAAACAGATCTCTTGGCCCCTGTACGATATGCTGATTCATGATACGCAACAACACCTCATGCCCGGGATGATCGGAGGACCAGCTTTGCCCGATCCATACTACAGGTTGTAATGTCTTCACCATATATTCATTCACCGCATCCCGGTTACCATGATGATCCATGGTGGCAATATCCACTCCACCAACTGCTTTGGCAATGGGTGTTTCCACATCCCGCAAAGGATTATCACCGGGAAAAATAGTTCCGGGATTATCTCCGCCGGTATAATAGGTGAAAGGGCCATAGTTAATGGTCAGCGCAAGGCTTAAGCTATTTTCATCCGGCCATGTTTTCCGGTTATTGCTATCAATAGCAGGAAAATGTTGTTGCACAGCACTGTCGTTCCCCCTCCATATCCATTGATTCGCTTTTACATTCTGCACAAAAAATGAAGGATAGGCTACCGGTTCTTTAAGAAGATGAATTTGTTTACGGGTACCGGCTTTCAGAGAGGCCAGCTTCATTCCCTGCTTTTCCTTTTCAGCTATGAATGCAAAATAGTTTTGCATGGTATGCCCGAATTCAATTTCGCCACCGCCGTATTGCTGCGCCAATCTTTTGATAGCATACGGATAGTTATACTCCGGATAGCCCCGGTCAATCAATATTTTCACAGGCAATCTGTCTGCAACACCGGTAATCCCCGTCAATAAAAATGTCCCGGATGCTGAACGGGGTGCGGTTGGATACCAGGCTCCAAAATGATCATCATGAAAATGAGTGATCAGTGCATAATCAATTGAACGGTTGTTAAAAGACGGTGCGACTTGTTGTATATATTGTACGATCCATTCAAAAGGCTTCTTTGTGGAGTCAGGTCTTATCTCCGCATTGCGTTTGGTAAACGTTCTGTCGTCCAATGGAGAAAGTTCCCCTGCATCAATCAGCATTGTAGTGCCATCGGGAAAAATACAATACGCTGCATTCCCCCGGCCGGTATTGATATGATGTATATCTAAAAAACCTTTTTGCCAGGCGGGTAAGGTTTTTCCTGTCTCAACAGGTTGCGCATTGAGTTGTTGCAGCCACACTGAAATACAAATCAACAATATCATTTTCCTGTTCATCGTGTTCTGTTTAAAAAAGGGGCGAAACCTGGAAAAGTTTCGCCCCGGACTAAATGCATGACGATTGCAAAATATGAGAAAACTGCTCTGCTGAGAGACGACTATTGTGCGATCCAGGGTCTTGTATTCAGATCATCGGTTCCCTGTCTTTGTACCGCGGCAGCCCTGTTCGTTCCGTTCAATGATTGTTCTGATAAAGGATAGATATATCGTACCGGTACTTTGTTATTATTCAGGTTGGCCGGGCCTGGAGTAATCGCTGGCATACCCGTTCTTCTCCAGTCAAACCAGGCTTCGAGGCCATTGAAATAAAGAGATACCCATTTTTGTAAAGCGATCTTCGCCAGCTTTTCGTTATCAGTTCCTGTTAAGGCAACATCGGCTTGTGCTAAATAACCGGCAGGCATAGCCACATTAAGATTGTAAGCAGCAGGAACTACCGATTGCCAGTAAGCAAAGTTGGCCGTGATGCCATTATTATAATAAGTATCTGCCGCACCGGTTGTAATAAATCCTTTCTGGCGGGCTTCGGCAAGTATGAATTGCAATTCTGCATACGTCATTAACAATGCCCTTGGCGCATCCGGTACAGGAGCGGCCTGCCCGTTATCATTACAAACCAAACAGGCAAAAGTATAACCCACTCTTGACACGCCCTGTACACCACCATTATAAGCCAGGGCATCCACATCACTTAATCCGTTTGGTACACCTTGTATAACAGGTGTGCCTGCTGCCACAGAAGCTTGTGTAGGTCTGCCGAAAACTTTTAACCGCGGATCACTTAATGCAGTAAGACGATCAGATAATGTTTTACTAACCCTGAATTCATCAAATGAACCAACACGGGTTCCATACAACGGCCACTGGTTAGGAGCGGCTGCTAAGTATTTGAGTTCTGCATTATCTGCATTGCCGGTAAAAATGGGATTATTGACCGGGTCACTTACTATGGCCTGCATCTCTGCACTTACATTTTTCTTTTTGGATAAACGCAGCAGATAGCGCAAACGAAGTGAATTGGCTAATTTTCTCCATTTAGCCACGCCTGTTGCACCACCACCATATAAGATATCGCCGTTTAATGTAGTACCGGCCGTAGCTAATACTTCATTGGCCTTTTTCAGATCAGCAAGAATACCCGTATAAATATCTTCCTGCTTATCATAAACCGGTTGATAAATACCGCCTACTTTACCCTTACCGGCTTCTGAATAAGGGGCATCACCATAGGCATCTGTAACCAGAGAGAACATCCATGATTTCAGTACCAGCCCTACACCATAATAAGGATTGCTTTCATTGCCTTCCACAGCGGTGAATATATTCTGGAGATTCCGGTAGTTACCATATACATTGTTCCAGATACCATTTTGTTCGGTCCATCCATAGCGGTCTTCATTCACAAACTGGATCTTGGCATGGTGCTGAACCACAATATTACCAATACCCCAGGCTTCGTTCACCTGCTGGTCCAGGGTACTTTTAATAACACCACTTAATAAAAGATCAGGTGTTACATCGGTAGGGTTATTATTGTTGGTGTTCGTATCGGCAAAGTCTTTGGTACAGGCAGCGATCAGCACCATCACTGCGAGTACCGGTATTGTTAGTTTAAACAGTTTCATTGTTTGTAATTTTTAGTTTGATCGTTGATTATAATTTGAAACTGAGGTTGACACCGTAACTGCGGGTGGAAGGCAAACTCATGTATTCAATGCCGGGTAAAGCCGTACCGCCTGAGTAAGACATGGTCTCCGGATCAATATGCGGTACATTATCCCAGAGGAAAAGATTACGTCCTACTAAAGAAATGGTCATTCCCCTGATGGGCAGTTTACCAAATACTTTATCAGGAATTGTATAACCGATCTGTAATTCACGGAGTTTCACAAAAGAAGCATCATACATCACACCTTCCGCAATACTACGGCCACCGGTCCAGGCGGTATGCCATTCCCGTGCCGTTACTTTTTTTGTATTCGCACTGATAGTGCCGCTTGTTCCATTAGAAAATACAACCCCTTGTCCAACCACTCCATTACCTTCTTTACTCAGGTCATATCCGTCGGCACGACCTTCCAATGTTTCTGTAATAATACCGCCCTCACGACCTACGGTTTGTGTTTCAGAATATAATTCACCGCCCTGGCGGATATCAAAAAGGAAACTGAGGCGGATACCTTTATAATTAAAGCTGTTGCCGATACCCATTAGCCAGTCAGGGTTATAATTACCCAGTTTGATACGGTTAGTAGTGGCAATCGGGCGGCCATTGGCACCAAATACCATCTGGCCGCTGTACTGACCCGATGCATCATAATAAGGAGCAGTGGGATCATTACTTTGCACTCTTGCAAAACCAATTCCATACAGGTCGCCCATTCTTTCACCAACCCTTGCCTCCACACTTACCCGGCGACTCGCCATTACATAATTGGTAAGGCCATCGCTTAACTCAAGTACTTTACTCCTGTTAGCAGAGAAGTTGATAAAAGCATCCCAGGTCAGGTTCTTCATTTTAATTGGAGAACCGGTCAGCATGATCTCAATACCATTATTCTTAATTAACCCGGCATTGATTTTACGGGTATTATAACCGCTGGTATTCGACAAAGGAATATTCAGGATCTGGTTCTTGGTACGACTCTGGTAATACGTAATATCAATACCCAGCCTGTTGCTGAAGAAACGGATATCTGTACCAAATTCGTAAGCAGAACTGATCTCTGGTTTCAGGTTCAGGTTAGCCAGGCTGCTGGTTTCACCATATATCTGTGCAGCACCAAAGGGTTCACTGCGGTTATAGGTTTGTGTGAAGGCGAATGGATCAGTATCATTACCTACCTGTGCCACACTGGCTCTCAGTTTCAGGAAACTGATCACAGACGGTAATTTGATCATATCGCTGATGATACCACTGAGAGCAACAGAAGAATAGAAATAGGAATTATCTTCTGTACCAAATGCTTTGAGATTTTCAGGCAATGTTAAGGCACTGCTCCAGTCATTACGACCGGTTATATCTAAGAAGATTTTGTTTTTCCAGGAAACACCTGCAGAACCATACAGGCTATTGATCCTTTTGGCCACATTGCTTTGTTCAACCACCAGTGCAATTCTTGAGTTATTCAAACTGTAAATGCCGGGTATATTCAACTGCCCCGCTACTTCTTCTTTGAATCTTGACACCTGGCGCATCTGGTTTCCACCCAATGTTCCGTTGATGCTGAAATCACTGTTGATATTCTTGTTCAGGGTGAACAGGAAATCGGTATTTCTTTCTTCATTCACAATATCCGTTTCCCGGTATTGCCCGAAAGGAAAACGTTGTGTACTGAACCCACGGCGGTATTCACGGCGTTCATTGCTCCAGTCGGTGGCAGTACGCACCTGCAGGCTCAGCCAGTTCGTGAAATCATATTTCAAAATGATATTACCAATGATACGGTCGTAGTACTGGCCGTTTGTATTTTCCATTACGGTCAGGTAAGGATTATCATGATAATTATAGTTCCAGCTGTATTGTTTCTGGTTTTCCAGGCCAGGTTGCCATAATCTTTTCATATCACTCACTTTCACCGAAGCAGGTAACCAGCAGTTGAACAAGTACATGATACTTTCCGTACCATAACTGATCGAAGGCCGGTTATCACTTTCGCTCTTGATATAACTTACAAAAGCCTTCGCAGATAATTTATTAGTAAGATTATAACCACCAGAGAGCGACAAGGTATTTCTTGTAAGATCTGTATTCGGTACGATACCTTTCTGATCAAGATTCGTATAACTCAGCCTGAAATCACCATCTTTATTCCCACCCACCAATGCAACATTATTGGTGAAGGTGCTCCCGGTTTGTAAGAAATTCTTCAGATTATCTTTATCTGCCACCCACGGAGTGGCTGTGATCACGGATCCCGGAGGTGCATTCAGATCACCACCGGTAAAAGGAATTACTTGTCCGTTCAGGGTGCGGGGAGAGTTGAATTGCGGATAAGATTGCCCGTTAAAAGCAGGACCCCAGCCTTCATCCGTTCCATCTGCTAAACCACTGCCACCACCGTTCACAAAGGCGAAAGCTCCACCACTGCCATTTCCTTGTCCGTATACGGTTTGATACTTGGGTAATTTCAAAGCAGACTCTAATGTAAGATTGCTGCTCACTTCAATACCAATCCCTTTTTGTTTTTTCCCACTTTTAGTTTTGATCAGTATCACTCCATTAGCTGCTCTTGAACCATAGAGTGCAGCAGCAGCAGGTCCTTTCAATACACTCAGGCTTTCAATATCATCCGGGTTGATAAAGCTGGCACCATTTCCAAAATCCACTTCGAGGTTACCCCGGCCTGATGCGCCAGTTATAGAATTACTCACCGGTACTCCATCAATAACATAAAGTGGTTGATTCTTATTCAGGTCAACAGAACGTTCACCACGGATAGAAACCCGGGCAGAACCACCGATGCCGGAGGGACTTCCCACGACCGTAACACCAGCTACTTTACCCGCCAGTTGGTTCACTACATTGGTCTCTCTGGCTACAGTCAGGTCTTCTCCCTTTACTTCCTGGATGGAATAACCCAGTTTCTTTTTTTCTTTTTTGATACCTAATGCCGTCACCACGACTTCATCAAGATTCTTTGAATCCACTTGTAACATAATTGAAGCAGCATCAGCCGCTTTTACTTCCTGGGGGATGAAACCCACATTACTGATCTGCAGCACGGCGTTCTCTGCTGCATTGATTTTAAAAGTTCCGGCATTATCCGTTGTGGTTTGGATTTTTGTTCCTTTCACGATAACGGTAGCCCCGGAAACCGGTTGCTGATTTTCAGCAGATACTACTTTGCCGGTAATGGATGACTGCGCCATACTGATATAGGACAGCATCAGGAGTAAACCGGTAAGCAAATAAGATTTTAGTTGAAAAAGTTTTTTTAAACACATAAGCCAGTGATTTTAGTTTTTAGTAACCCATCCGATTGAGTTGCGAAATTGCCGGTTGAATATGAAGAAACTCTTACCGCCAGATGAACGAATGGTTATTGAAAGATGAACACAATACCATTTTTTAAAATGATAATATTGAAGTAACAAGTCACTATTATTTTAAGCGAATCAATCGCTTGAGTTGAAAATCAGTTGCAGCATCATATTTCCTTAACCTTTTACTCATATACAGATAACCACCGGGAAACATACAGGTAGTAGTAAAAACGGATTTTTATCAAACCGCACTCATGCAAAAAAGACCCGTTGATGTGGCTGTGATCTCCGATCTGCATTTAGGCACCTATGGAAGCCGGGCAGCTGAAGTACTGACCTATCTAAAAAGTATATCACCAAGGTTACTGGTACTGAATGGTGATATCATTGATGTATGGCAATTCAGCAAACATTATTTTCCGCCGCCACATATGGCCGTGGTCAAAGAGATTTTCCAGTTACTGGCTTCCGGAACAAGAGTGATCTATATTACCGGCAACCACGATGAGAACCTACGCCGCTATAATGATCTGCAACTCGGCAATCTTCAACTCACTGATAAAATAGTGATCGAGATCGATGGAAAGATGACCTGGATCTTTCATGGTGATGCGTTTGATAATACCACCAAAGGCAGTGCAAGGTTCTGGGCCCGGATGGGCAGTAACGGCTATGCTGTTTTATTGGGATTTAACAGGATGATCAACCGGGCTATGAAACTAATGGGACGGGAACGCATCTCTTTATCCAAAAGAATAATGCAACGGGTGAATGAGTCCATTGTCCGCATTGATGAATTTGAAACTCTTGTGGCCGAACTGGCTATTGAAAAAAAATATGACTATGTGATTTGTGGTCATATTCACCAGCCTAAAAAAAGGATCATAGAAACTGCACTGGGGAAAGTAACCTATCTCAATTCCGGTGACTGGATAGAACACCTGACGGCACTGGAGTATTATGGCAAGGAGTGGCATATTTACCACTATGATGAAAACAAAATGAAGACAATTGATATTAAACAGGTAAAGACACAGCCGGATGTAATGAGCAATGAAATCAATTTTTACCTGCATTCCCTACACGCCTAAACAATACCAGTATGAAAATATTCTATGCCGTACAGGCCACCGGCAA
>JAEUVP010000391.1 GCA_016786805.1 Chitinophagaceae bacterium
GAAGTGTTGCCTGAACTATGAACTGGATACTTATCTCGATGCCCTGCAGCATTTCCCGGATAATTGCGATATGATACAGGTAGCAAAAGGAAACGCTTTCCTGATCAAGAAAGATATTTTCAAGAACCTGATGTGGTACACCTTGCCTGATAGTAATAAACAATACCCGCTGACCATTGAAGGAGTGATCAAAATAAAAGCACAGAACAGGCAGGGTATTATTCCGGAAGAGCTGGAAGTAGTGGATGTAACTACTAATAAGCCGAAAGAAGTGGAACCTGAATTTGTGGATGTGGTGGGACAGATCAGCCTGCGTACGTTGGAAAAAGCAGATAAGAAAAAACGCCAGCAGCAACAGCAGCAAAGACAACAGGGACAACAAGGACAGCGTCCGCAACAACGACAAGCTGGTAACCAGCAACGGCAGCAGGGACAAAATCCTAACCAGGGTAACCGGCCTAACCAACAAAGAGGGCAACAGGGTGGCGGACAACAGGGTGGGCAGCAACAGAACCGACCACCGAGAAGAGATAACCGGCCGCCGAATAAGCCAGATAATAAATAAATGAGTCAATAAAAAACGGAGCAACCAACTCCGTTTTTTATTGCACCTATCTGAAGACAAATACTAGTTCTAAGCTTCAAACGCTGGTAGATTAATTTATTTCCGCTTAGTGTAAACGTGTAACAGTAATCATTTATCATAATAAAGTAAGTGGAGTCATTTTCCTTATATAGAATATCCCGGGAAATATTTTCTCCCAATCCCCTTTAAGGAATTTATTAAAAACAACACGCATATAAAAGGGTGATTTGAAAGATGATTTTCTCAAATCCAGAAAACCGTAATTGTAATTTGTTTTGGACAAGTATCGTTCCAAGCTCCCTTTTATTGGTTTTTTCACTTTTTTAATGCCTCCCTGAGCCCAATCCACAATCCCGTACTCTCCCTCAGTCATAAGAAAGCAAATGCTGTATACTGATTTCATAAACACCGGGTCAAAATATTCCATCAAAGATTTTACAGAGTCATCCTTGCAACAAGAACTAATCTCATTTATTAAATCTGAATCTCTGAGACCGTGATACGCTGAAATTGAACAAAGACTTTTATACCCCGTATCAACTTTCAGGTAATCTGCAAAGATATTATACATCATTTTATCTCTTGCCGAATTAAAACTCGAAAGCTGTTTTGTTGTTACTATTTGATTGATATATTTATTCCCTCGTAAACTTGCATTCCTCACATATATCCAATAAAAAAAATCAAACACTAAACCCCATTGCCTGGCTTTCTCTTTATTACCTATATTTAAATATTTAATTTCAACTTTATCAATAAACTTTTTTAGTAGATCAATATCTTCTTTTTGAAGGACTGATGATTGATTCCATCCTTCAAAAGGATCGAAATAAAATTTAAGATCATCACTCTCTTTTTTAGAAAATCCTAATTCGTCTATTATATTAAAAGACAGGTTAACATCAGAAAATAGCTCCTTTACAATTATGGGAGAAATTCCAGTAATATCAATGCCCCGTAATACAACTTTCCCTTCGATAATTTTTTCTGCCAAATAACTCCAAAATCCAGTTTTGACCCAATACTTCAGCTCTAAAGAATGCATATATTTAAGAGACTCTTGTATTCCGGGCTTGCCTTTTTCTTTCAATAACAAACAAATTTTTTCGCAGTTTATTGAGCTTGATTCAATATACAAATACCTGATCCTTGAAGAATCAATAAGCCCCTTAATTATCATTGTTTGTGCATCTATAGAAGCACCGTGTCCATGATCACTTTCAGACAAAACAAGCATCTTTTTGTTTTGCAAAATCTCATCGATCGCTTTGATATCTTCGAACTTAAAATTTTGCCAATCAATACTCTTTATTGGATAAATATTTGAAAAATCAGGCGAACTGCTTTGTCCAAGACAAGTGATACCTGAAAGTAAAGCCCCGATTATAAATAAAGAAAGATCAGGTTTTGACTTTATTTTATTATTCATTTATAACCGAAATTTTTCTATGCTGCTAACAATGTATTTATAGTGAAATACTCTGCTGCTTATATACCCAATGCCCTGTAGATCGCATCCTGGATCTTACCTCTTACCTGTAAAGAGGAAAGCTTGGGGCTGTCTCTCGTAGGATATACCCTGTTAGATAAGAAAATATAAACCAGGTCATTCTTCGGATCCACCCATACACAGGTGCCGGTGAAACCGGTATGACCAAAAGTTTGCGGTGAGGCTAACAGAGAAGGATAAGGGTCTCTCCTGATCCGGTTATCTTTTTCCGGTTTATCAAAACCATAACCACGGCGACTGACCTTGCTTTGATAGGCTGTAAACAAATTAATCGTTTCCTTTTTGAGGAAGCGTTGCCCGTTGAATTCACCACCGTTCAGTAACATCTGGTACAGCATTGCCAGATCATACGAACCAGAGAACAAACCGGCATGACCGGCCACTCCACCAAACATCGAGGCTCCTTCATCATGCACATCTCCCTGCGTGGTTTGCCGGCGGAAATGTTTTTCTGTTTCTGTAGGAACAATTCGGTTCAACTCAAACCTGTTTCTTGGTTTAAAGCCGGTTGTTTGCATACCCATCGGGCGGTAAAATGTTTTTTGTACGTACTCATCCAGCGTTACCCCGGATAATTGCTCCACGATCTTCCCAAGAAAAATAAAATCATTATCACTATACACATACCGGCCATGTTTACTCAATGGGCTTTTTAAAATACGGCTGATGATGGTATCATTCCAATCGTTGCGCATATAGATATTCTCCGCAACCCTGATCGTAAAACCGGGTTTGGATTTATCCGAATAAATAGCAGGATTGGGCTCACCCGTTACCGGGTCAATGGTTTCCTTATAAAAGGCAATAAAGGGAACCAGTCCTGCCTGGTGCAATAAGATATCATCGATCCGCAGGTTGGCTTTATCGGTTCCTTTTACCCATGGCAAGTAATCACCCAACTTTTTATCCAAGTCCAGTTTGCCCTGCTCATATAATTTCATTACCGATACAGTTGTGGCAGATATCTTGGTAACAGAAGCTAAATCGAAAATACTTTCCACCGCCATTGGAGATGGCTTTTCATAGACGTAGTTGCCGAATGCTTTATGGTAGATGATCTCACCATTATGAGCGGCCAGTACCACGCAACCCGGAAATGCCTTCTGGCTGATCGCATCGGCAACAATCGAATCTATTATGTTTAATTTGCCGAACGCATGAACCGGTTCACCGGTTGGTTTATACACTATGCCATCACCTTGTTTAAAATTGCAAACACGGACAGGTAAGGTACCAACTGCCTTTGTTTTCCCGGTTACCACATCAGCTGCTGCTTCCTGTGAAATGTTATCATCCTGGTAAGCGGCTACTAATGTATAAGCGTCGCAGAAATTTTGCGTGGCCAATACATTCCCAAAAACAATAGTCACTGTTTTAATAAAATTCAATTGCTTGTATAAACTAATCGCAGCCGGGCTGATATTGTAATTATTAGCCGGGCGGTTATTATAATCATGAATGCCCACAACGATCGCATCATATTTCCCGTCTTTAGGGACCGCTTTCAGAATTTCTGCCGCTTTATCGGCACTGTCTTTATACGAGAAAAGAAAAACATCCGCTCCCAGTTCATCTCTCATTCTTTTGCCAAAGCTGTTCAGCTCTTTGGAGCCAATGCCCACATAAGCGATCTTTTTACCTTTTACCAAAGGAAGGCTGGCGTAATCAGTACGGGAAGCTTTATTGGCAGCAGTAGAAAGAATGGTGATTGATTTTTGTGCCACTTCACTTCTTATCGCATCTGTTTTGGCATTCAGCTCTTCGGTTAAGTTAGTAAGACTAACCACCTGCGACTGGTTCATACCCAATTTATACTTTGATAACAATACTTTTTTCACTTTCGCATTGATATCCTCCCAGGTCAGCCTGTTTTCAGCGATGGCTTTCTTAATTGCTGTTATCGCTTCTTCCACACTGGAGGGCAGGCATAACATATCATTTCCGGCAATCAGTGCTTCCACGGCTATTGTTCCGCCGGGAAAAAACTTAGCAACCCCTTTCATCTCTAATGCATCGGTAAAGGTCAACCCTTCATAACCCATGTCTTTTCTCAACAGGTCGGTCACATTGTTTTTTGAAATAGATGTTGCTTTATTTGCAGTGTTATCAATAGCAGGAATGTATAAATGGGCAATCATCACACTGCCCACACCCGCATCAAAAATGGCCCGGAAAGGCACCAGTTCCATAGAATCTAATTGCCCCCTGTTCTTATTGATCACCGGCAGGTCATAATGTGAATCCACATCCACATCACCATGACCAGGGAAGTGTTTGGCGCAGGCCATGATGCCCGCATCTTGCATCCCTTTCATATACGCAATGCCAAAAGCAGATACCTTACCCCTGTTCTCACCAAATGAACGGTAACCAATTACAGGATTATTAGGATTATTATTGATATCCACCACCGGCGCATAATTCACATGCACACCGATCCGTTTGCATTGTTCGCCTACCGCCAGTCCCATCCGGTACACCAGATTCTCATCTTCCACCGCACCAATGGTCAGCTGGTATGGAAATTTGGTCACACTATCAAGCCGCATTCCTAAACCCCACTCCCCATCGATCGTCATCATGATTGGTGTTTGCGCAATACTTTGATAATAGTTGGTAAGATTAGCCTGTCTCACCGGGCCGCCCTGGAAAAAACAGAGTGCCCCGATATTGTACTTTTGAATATCACTCACCACTTTGGCCACATGATCCGGACCTAAATTGGAATGTGCCCGCACCACCATTAGCTGGGCGATGCGCTGGTCCTCCGTTAATGAATTGAATACGCTGTCGGTCCATTGTTGTGCCGGTAATTTGCTTTTATACTGCGCCTTTACAAAGACCGGTGTAAATAAAAGGGCTAAAAAGATCACTTTAAAAGATCGTAACATATAGCGGTTATTATACATGTTGGAAAGAACTTTAAAAATAAACCTTTTGGGCTAATGGACTTGCAAGAGTTGCTTAAAAGGCAAATCGTTATTTTTGGCGGCTAAACCCGACTTTGTGCCTGACCGTATTGTTTTATTGCCCGATAATATTGCGAACCAGATAGCCGCCGGAGAAGTGATCCAGCGGCCGGCCAGCGCCGTTAAGGAATTGCTGGAAAATGCGGTCGATGCCGGAGCTACGGAAATCAAACTGATTATTAATGATGCCGGCAAATCCTTGTTGCAGGTGATTGATAATGGCAGCGGCATGAGTGAGACCGATGCCCGCATGTGTTTTGAACGGCATGCTACTTCCAAGATCAAAAACATAGAAGATCTTTTTCATATAAAGACCATGGGGTTCCGCGGTGAAGCACTGGCTTCTATTGCGGCTGTAGCGCAGGTGGAACTGAAAACAAAAAGGGACGAAGATCCCACCGGCGTGTATATTGAAGTGGAGAACAGTGTGGTTAAAAAACAGGAACCTGTTGCAGCCCCCACCGGCACCAGCATTGCTATGAAGAATTTATTCTTCAATGTGCCGGCCCGCCGGAATTTTTTAAAAAGTAATGCGGCGGAGATGCGCCATATCGTGGATGAATTTACCCGGGTGGCGATGTCCTTTCCGGAAATCTTATTCACGCTGACCAGTAATGGTCAGCAAATTTTTCATTTAGAAGCCGGCAGTTTAAAACAACGGATCGTTCAATTACTCGGCAATAACTATAATGCCAAACTGGTAACAGTGAAAGAAGAGACCGATTACATGAACATCTATGGCTTTGTGGGCAAACCGGAAACGGCCAAGAAGACAAGAGGTGACCAGTATTTTTTTGTCAATAACCGTTTTATCAAAAGTGCTTACCTGAATCATGCGGTGATGAATGCCTACCAGGAAATGATCCCTTCGGATAATTTCCCGATGTATGTATTGTTCATTGATCTTGACCCGGCCGTGGTGGATGTGAATGTGCACCCGACCAAACAGGAGATCAAGTTTGAAGATGAAAAGCTCATTTATGCCTTTGTACAAGCTGCAGTGAAACATGCCCTGGCACAGTTCAGTGTTACTCCCACCCTGGATTTTGAACTGGATGCATCTATACAACAACTGTCTTCTATCCAGCAACCTTTTACCGAAGAAAGAAAAACAGCTGCCTCGGCAGGTGCAATCTTCAAAGGTTTTACCCAAAAGAACCAGGCCCATTTTATTGAGAAAGGAGACAAGAATGAGTTGAAACACTGGAAGGATTTTTACCAGCCGGAAAGTGGAATACCGAAAGTGGAAAATGGGGAGCCCGCTGTTGAACATACTACTTCATCAACAATATCTCAGCATTCAGCATTTGCTAATGAAGCTGAACTTACCCAATTACTCAACACCTATATCACACTCCCCTCCAGTAATGGTTTTTTACTGATACACCAGCAGGCTGCACACGAAAGAGTATTATATGAACAGCTGAAAGCAGCGAGCAAGGACAAACCTGTGGCCACACAGCGCAGTATGTTTCCTGCTACACTGGAACTGGCACCGGCTGATACGGCTTTATTACAGGAACTGCTACCCGACCTGCAGCAACTAGGTTATCTTATCGAACCGTTCGGAAAAAATACATTCGTTATCCAGGGCACACCGGCTGATGTGGAGCCCGGTAATGAAAAACATGTGATCGATATATTACTGGAACAATACAAACATTTTAACCCGGAAGTAAAATTCTCCAAGCGGGAAAAATTAGTCCGGTCCTTAGCCCGGCAGCAATCTGTCAAAACAGGAGTCCGGTTAACAGAACGGGAAATGCGGCAGCTGGTACATGATCTTTTTTCCTGCGAACAATCGAATATCACCGCAGACGGAACACCTACTTATTTAGAATTTAAACAGGACCAGTTGGAAAGAATGTTTGGTAAATAATTTTCCTGTTTTACAGCATTACTGTTACAACGATCAGCAATACAAAAAGCGCAACAAGTAAATAAAACAAGACTTTGCTGATTACCATAGGTTTTATTTTTCCTTTGACTTCCACAATTGATAGCGCAGGAATACCTGTACAGAATGACTTCGTTCCTGTTGAGCTGTACCGCCTGGTAAAGTGAATTTAATGTACGGCTCCAGGCCAAAACTATAGCGGGCACCGAAAGAGAATCGTTTATGCTGGTATTGCGTTTCAATAACACCCAGCAGGTAAGTTTTTTTAAAAGCGGATGCAGTTATAGAATCTCCTTTTGTACTGACCAATCCTTTGCTGACCACAGAATCAATGATCGTTCCGCTGATCCTGCTTCTCACTTCCCGTTCCGAAACTGCTGCGCTAAATTTATTAACCTGGATCCCGGCTCCTATTGACCAACTCGGTTTTATATAGTAGTTGAATGTTAGCGGCAGTTGGTGATAAAATGTCTTCTTCAACTTTGATGAAGTGGTGGTGGTAACTGAAGGCTGTTGTGGAAATGTGTCGGTTACAACCTGCTGCTCATATACAAATTCCCTGGTTGTTTGCGGTGCTCCATACCTGAATTCAGCCTGCAGGAACCATTTATCTTTTTTGGTCATGCGGAAATAAACCGAAGGAATATAATCCGCCAGGCTGGCCTTCCTGCCGGAAGCGTTATACGGTGTCAGTTTTTGACCGGCCACGGGAAGCTGC
>JAEUVP010000396.1 GCA_016786805.1 Chitinophagaceae bacterium
CCGATGAAACAGGTAACGGGCAGGATGATCTTTTTTACAAAGAGGGGGATATCTGTCATATCAAATTCCGAAGCATAGCGGGTGGCCAGGTAAGCCACATCAAAGAGTTCCGGTTGTGCTTTACCGGATTTGTTTTGTGCTGCAAAAATGGAAGAGAGAAAGAATACGATATTGTTAGCCGGATTGATATACCCTTTGCAGTGCAGTATATCATCTCCTGCATTCCAGAAACGATGGGCAGTTCCCCGGGTAAATAAAACTGTTTCGCCAGTTCCGGCAAATTGTTCCGGCTGGCCTTTGATTTGATAACCGATACGACCTTTCACCACGGTCAGGCATTCATCCTGCAACCAGTGGGTGTGCATAATGGGCCCAATGCCGGGTTGTACAAAATTCTCTACCAGCAACAGATCACCCTCCGGCCCCGGTTCCTTAGATAGGAAAACGAGTTTTTCACCAATACTGTTTTCGATCACATGCGGGAAGCTGTAGTTCATACCTATCATTTTCTGTAAAACTATTGTGGCAGAACGTCTGCTACATGCCAATAAGGGTACAACTGCGGAAACAGGGGATCAAGCAGCAGAAAAGTTTCATGAACGGGGGATTGCTGTATCAGATTTTAACCACATTGATATGTGTTAATTTCCCATGCGATAAACCAGGCTACGGATAACAGCATAGCAGCGCAGAAGTTTTATTTATTTTAGCGCTATGAACAGAAACATCACTATCCTGTTAATTATCATTTTTAACCTGGTCCCCATTTTAGGAGTGGCTTCATTTGGCTGGCAGCCTTTTGAAGCATTTTGGTTTTTTTGGGTGGAAACGCTCATCATGGCAATATTTAATACCCTGCAAATTGTATATAGCCAGGGCCAGGACGCCGGAAATGTAAACAGCAGTAAGCCGTTGGTGTATCATCTTAATGCCGGTATCAAATATTTGCTGATAAGAATGGGTGTTTTTTTATTCTATGCGATATTCATCATTACATTCATTGGCTTCGTGGCAAATGTAAATAAAGATAAAACGGCTGTAGTATCTACCATACTGTTTCAAAACAGGCTGTTTAATGCAGGATTGCTTATCAGTATGGTTAGCCAGGGCTACTACCTGGTGATGGGCTTTTTTAATAGCGGGGCTTTTTATACATCAAAGCCGGATAGTTTCGCTGCTATCTTCGACGGAAGGCAACTGGTTATTCATATCGCCATTGTACTGGGTGCTTTAGGGGCTATCTTTTTAGAAAAGAACACTTCCTACGGTCATTATAGCAGTGTTTTTATAATCAGTTTGCTATGTGTATGTAAATGTGTTTTTGATATTTTAAATACAGCTACTGCTGCTACGCTTGCTAAATAACTTTTGTTTGATCTATACCAGCCGGGAAGTAAGGGGATGAGTTGACTACCGGGTACTATATAATAAAACTGCGAAACAAGTGTTTCGCAGTTTTGAAAAGAGGAGCAGCTTATTATTGTTTTTGGCAGGTGAAAGCGATCCAAAATTTATGGGTATCATCACCCTGCTGAAAAACTGACCGGTTGATCGTGGACCCTGTCAAGGTCATATCATTATAGTAACGGTCGCTGATTGCCTGGATGGTTTCGGTCCTGCTGGCCCTGTTGTCGAGTATATACGTGGATTGTTTTTCCTGTTTCATCTTCACCGCATCGTAGGAGGAAAGGTCGCCATCTTTATGCCGGGAACCCACATAGGTTTTTATTACCAGCATGACTTTGCGGTTGTTGAGCAGGTCTTCCGGTATGTTATAGGTTACTTTTTCCATTTCATTCTTAGCGGCATCGGTGCGGTTATCCTGGTAATAACTCAGTCCCTCGGTGGGAGCACTCAGGTAATTGAGCTGGTTAAAAACATACTCGGGCTTGTTTTCGTAGGCGGCTATCTTTCTTTTCTTTTGATTGTTATCATCCAGTTCCCAGAGTTCTGTTTTTATCTGGCCGAAAACTCTTCTGCAATCACCGTTGTCGATCCGGTTGCGGGTGGCTTCGGAGACAGCAATATAATTCAGCATCACATCAAATAAAACGGATCGTCCCGTCCCGGTTGTTGACGTAGCAGGAGAAGAAGTTACAGGGGTAAAAACCCAAATTTTACCGGTAGTGCCTGGATTCAGTGTGTGCACAAGATTTGAATTTTCTTCGGTGAGGGAACCCTGCACCGACAGCAGCCGGTTATTCTTTTTATTTTTTAACTGGTAACCAACGGGTGTTCTTACCAATATCCAGGTTAATTCATCCCGGTTTTCAGCCGTTAACCGCCGCTGAACGATGAACCCATTACCAGCACCCGTAACAGGTTTTATGCCGAGATAAAGGCCGTTTATTCTTGTCAGAAACATGTATCCGCCCCCGGCGGCAGCCATCACTTTCCATTGGCCAAAAAAAGTATTTGCATTGTTGAGCTGGCCATGTACAATGGGGGAGTCAACAGCAATACCTTTTGCTTTGATATATTTTCCGCTGCTGCTATTTTTTATAGTCACAAAATCACCGTTGGTGAGTTGTGCAGTAATTACTACAGGACTGAGAAGAACTATGAGGAGTGCAAGCCTGGTGCTGAAATATTTTTTCATAACTGGTTTTTTATTGCAGGGTAAATATCTGCAATAAGCCCGGCAAAGGAAATTACACTTTTGGGTAGTGAGGAAGGGGAAACTTCACCGGTGCAGCTGAAATCCTACTCAATCTTTAATGGTGGCCCGACTACTTCCATTTCATTGTCGGCAAAGAGCTGTGCCATTTCTTTTGGAGTAGGTTCTTTCTCCAATGCAGCTACCGCAACAAAAAAGTTTTCCAGTTTTCCTGCCGGTTGCATTATCACCGTCATTTTCCCTTTTTCGCTTACCTGTGTCCAGGCATGGGGCACTTTGCGGGGAAGAAAAATACTGTCGCCTGCAGTTAAATGATATTTGTCTTCACCTACCTGGAAATAATAAGCTCCTTCCAGTATATAAAAGATCTCATCCTGTAAATGATGCACATGCAGGGGAGTGCCTCTGCCTTGTGAGAGTGATGTTTGCTCAAAGATGGCGAGGTCGCCGTTGGTGTCGCTGCCGGAAATTTTTACATCCAGCACATTGGAGTTAACGCCTTTCAGTTTCAGGTGACCATGGATCCGCCCTTCACCGGCATTAATCTTAAATCCTTTGCCGTTTCCCGTCAACGATTTTTTAAGCTGCGAAAAAGACAGGGCCGGGAGGGCCGTTAATGCAGCCAGTGTGGCGATGAATTTATTTCTTTTCATATTCCGGGTTTAAGCGTTTGTATAGTTCGT
>JAEUVP010000410.1 GCA_016786805.1 Chitinophagaceae bacterium
CTGCGACCACAGTACACCAACAGTTTCGATGTAACCCATATTTATAAATACAGGTTAACAACAAAACTGACCTACAGTCATGTAAAAGATATTTTTGCCCAAATACCTGACACCATTGATAAGACAAAAGGTTTTATGACCAAGAAGAACCTGGCGAAGCAAGATGTGATCGCATTGAATATCAGTTACCCTTTCCAGTACAAATGGTATAGTTTCTTTGCTTCACTGAATGCCAACTACTCTAAATATGTCGCTGACTTCGGTGGTGGTGATCGTAAAGTAGATCAGTCTGTTTTCTCACTGACCTATTTTATGCAGAACAGCTTTAACCTTGGTAAAGGATGGACAGGAGAATTAAGTGCATTGTATATTTCACCATCAGTTTGGCAGGGACTCATACGATCTGAAGCAATGGGAACCGTAGATGTGGGAGTACAAAAGATCATATTCAAAGGAAAAGGAAATGTGAAAGTGGCAGTAAGCGATATTTTCCAGACGATGAAGTGGGGTGGATATACCGATTTCGCCGGAGCCTACAGTAGCTTTAACGGGCAAGGTGAGATGCCGCAATTCAAATTGAATTTCAGCTATCGCTTTGGTAACAGCCAGGTAAAAGCAGCCCGTCAGCGTAAATCAGCTATTGATGATGAGAAAAAAAGAGCGGAAGGTGGCGGACAACAGGGCGGTATCGGCGGGCAATAATTAAAATTAAGTTACCCGTATAAAAAAGTGCCGTTAACAGCGGCACTTTTTTATTTATCACCTGTTTTGTTTATACTTCTTTCGTTTTACCAGTTTGGCTTTGATGATCCTGGCGTCTTCCAACGGACGGTCCTTGTCTGCACCTTTACTGGTTGGCACTGCTGCAATTTTATCAACCACATCCAATCCTTTTACAACCATTCCGAATACAGTATAATTCTGATCAAGATGTGGTGTGCCGCCAATGGTTTTATATACTTCCCTGTGTTCAGCAGGCAATTTCCTTTTTAAACGATAGGTCTCTGTTGAATCCAGTCCGGCATCAGTGAATTTTTTCCCCTGAACAATGTAAAACTGGCTGCCGCTACTTTCTTTTTCCGGGTTATTATCCCTGGCCGCAGCGATCACTCCTTTTTGATGAAACAACGTGGTTCTGAATTCTGCCGGGATACGATAAGCAGGACCACCATTGCCTAACGGTATGCCTGCTTTAGCTCTTTTGCTATCGGGATCACCACCCTGTATCATAAAATTCTGAATAACCCGATGGAACAGTACGCTGTCATAAAAACCCACTTTCACCAACTTTAAAAAATTATCCCGGTGTAAGGGAGTTGAATCAGAAAGCCTGACCATGATATTGCCATAATTGGTTTCAATCAGCACATCCCTTTTGCGGTCTTTTTTCTTTACCGTTGAATCTTTTTGTCCTGCCACTGCCAGAGAAAATAGTGTGCAGATAGTGTAAACGATAATCCTTTTCATATCAGAAGTCCTGGTTTTCAAAATACAGCAATACATGATCTTTCAGGAAGTTTTCCTGTTCGAAAGCATTCATGTCGGGCATCGCTTTTA
>JAEUVP010000415.1 GCA_016786805.1 Chitinophagaceae bacterium
TTTCCCGGAGAATTATTATAAGGACAATGGTTATTATAAAACAGCGTACAGCAAAAGCCGCGGCATCCCTGTATGGGTAGCCTGGCATTTACAAAGCGATGATATTGGCGGCACACCAAGACAGGATGATTTTCGGGGCGATGCAGGATTACCGGCCGGCTGGTACCAGGTGCAAACCTCCGATTATACCGGCAGTGGTTTTGACCGCGGGCATAATTGTCCTTCGGGTGACCGCACATCTTCCATCGCCGCTAATTCTTCTACCTTCCTGATGACGAATATTATTCCGCAGGCCGCCAACTTTAACCAGGGGCCCTGGGAAGGATTGGAAACCTATACAAGAAATACGCTGGTGAACACCAACAACGAAGCGTTTGTGGTGATGGGCAATATGGGAACCGGTGGTTATAATGCGGCTGGTCTTGTCAATAGTTTAGCCAATGGCAATGTGACCGTACCGGCTAAAGTGTGGAAGGTTATCTTACTTATTCCCAAAGGAACCGGTGACCTGGCCAGGATAAGAAGTACCGCTACTATCCTTGCCGTGAATATGCCGAACAATAACAGTTTATACAATACCAGCAGCAGCGGTAAGAATGCCTGGCGTAATTATATAACCACCGTGAATGCTTTAGAGACCGAAGCCAATGCGGCCGGTATTCCACTCAACTTATTCAACGGGCTGGCCGATAGTGTGAAGACGATTTTAAAAACAAAACTGTACCAGTAAGAGCAGGTCATTGTTCTGAAAGCTGTTTCACATTTGCTAATGCCTTCGGCCAGATCTGTGCAAACATCTCTTTGTACTCCTCCGTGATATCCATATCAATCGTCAGCTCTGTCTGGTCGTTGATCTTTTTCAGTGTATAGTTCTCATGTGCACCGGCCCATGCTTTCACCCGGTCACTCGTGGTATCTTCCACGCCATCCTTTACTTCCCCCAAATGTTCGATAGACATATATTCATTCGGCTGGTTCACCGCAATACGGCTGACCATGCCCATCCCTTTTCCATCGAGGAACAATACTTTGCTTCCTTCTTTCCAGTCCGTTACTGCATAAGACCCTTCCATAAAAGCAGTTGTCCATTTACGATAAGTGGCATCGGTCCACAATATGTTCCATACTTTTTCGGGTGTAGCGTTAATACTGGTACTGAAGACAAGCTTTTCCATAATGATTAATTAAGTTGGTTGATGATCGTTGGCATATCAAAGATGTACAATAGTGGCGAATAATAAAGGGTGGTAAAACGACAATCGTGGGGCTGATTGCGGCAGCGGCAATAAAAAAGCAGCAGTACATACTGCTGCTTCTCTTGTTAACAGATCATCTCACAAAGAGGCTTCTGCTTTTTCTTTTTTCCGGTCCATCATTTTTTCGATCAGGTCCGGTACTTTTTCAAACGCCGCACTGAGTCCCTTGCTGGTGCGGGTTGGAATAAAGGAGATCTCTTCATCGTGAGTTACCAGGAAACCGATTGGCTCCACACCCATGCCACCACCTGCCCCACCACCAATACCTTCACCACTGGCTTTGTTGGGTTGGCCGCCTTTCCCCTCACCACCACCATACCCGAGACCCATACCAAACTTGATCACCGGCACACAGGTAAACTGTCCCAGTTGGAAAGAAGCCCCTACTACGGTCTCTGTCTTTGCTTCGCTTTTAAAGAAGTCAGTAAGTTCTTTTACTGTTGCTTCGAGGTTGAATGCCATAGTACAATTTTTTAAAGGTTAAAAAATCATTCACCGCAGGTACGCATACAATAGTTGCCAAGGACGGTTGCGGATACGGATATAACCATAATTCTCCCCGGTAAAATTGACCTGCACATGCCCGTAGCAACGGGGTAAAAAATTTACGGGATACAACTGTGCATTCAATACATGGTCACCGGTATCAATCGCCAGTTGCCATTGCTCCACCCGGAATGTGGCCAGCACCCTCCGCATCTTTTGCAGCATCCTGCTGAAAGATCTTTTGGCAGCGGGTGTATGGTTCCGTTTTTTCTTTTTTGCTGTTGCTTTCTTAGCAACAGGAAGCAGTATATTTTTCCTGAAAAAAAAGACCCGTATATCTAATTGCCATTCTTTTTCAAAATAAAGCCTGGCGTGGCCGATACCTCTCCACCGGAACAGGAGGTACGGCACTCTTGTATCTGCTTCGATCATGAACGGAGCCAGTAACAACAGCAGCACCCCGCATATCAATATCAGCAATATGATCAGCACGGCTGTCATTAACCAAAGTTGCATTACTGCTGACAGCGAAAACAATGACCGTCCTCATATCAACCATAAATCATTACTATAAAAACTCCCGGTACTTGCTTACCGGGAGTTGTCTGTCCTGCAGAAAACCAGTGATGAACATTGTTGCTGTACATCAGAACCGGATTCCCACACCAGCCGTGATATTCAGTACAGCTATTTTTTGTTCGATCTCCTGGCTGGGAAATTCAGCGATATCTGCATACACATACTTGAATGTTGGTTTCAGGTACAGGTAATCAACACCGGTATATACAAAGAATTTTTTCCCGGTATTGTAGCGCAGGTTCAGTCCGCCTTGCAGGACAGGCGTAACACTCCAGTCTTCTTTAGCCATCAGCATTCCTTCATAAGTGATCTCCGGTGAATTGGCATTGGCAATACCACCCATCACCCGCAGGTCAGTGAAAAGATTTGGTGCCAGTTCAAAACTGAGCATCGGCCCGGCACTGATACCATAAAATTGCCAGTGGTCAAGATGAAGGGTAACATCAGGGCCTTCTTCTACGGCCAACGATATTGTTTTTTGGGTATTGTTCCGGTTGTAAAAAACAGCACCCGTTACACCCAGGGTTTGTTGAAACTGGTACGCATAGTTAAGGTTAAGGTTCAATCCTGTTTTGGCAAATCCCGCCTGTTCATTATCAAAATTGGTACTGCTGAAATCGCCAACAGGAAAAGAAGGACCCGCATGAAAAGTGAGCAAGGATCTCATCTCCTTTTTAGCCACACTTCCCTGGGCTCCGGCAGCACCACCCAACAGCAATGCTGCGAACAGAAAGAGAAGCTTTTTCATAACACTGTATTTAAAAATGATCTTTTCTCAACATTATCTCTTCCGCATTGTTAAATTAACCCGGGTGGAAGGTGCTTATCAATGATTATTAACGGCAGGGAACTTGATATAGTAAAAAGAGGTTTTACTCCTTTATCAACTGCTGGTAATTTAATAACTCCTGCTGCGGGTTTATTCATTTATATTTACAACTACCAATAAAACAAAACTACATTTATGCCCTCTGTAAAATCTTACGCTGCACAAAGTGCAACAACGCCGTTAGCCCCTTATACCATTGTACGAAGAGATCCGAAACCCCATGATGTCCAGATACAAATATTGTATTGTGGTGTTTGCCATAGTGACCTGCACACGGCCCGCGGTGAATGGGGCGGCACAGTTTATCCTTGTGTACCCGGTCATGAGATCGTGGGTAAAGTAACCGCAGTGGGCAGTCATGTCAAAAAATTCAAAGTCGGTGATCTTGCCGGTGTGGGTTGCCTGGTGGACAGTTGTCGTGAATGTGATAATTGTAAAGAAGGGTTGGAGCAGTATTGCAGCAATGGCATGGTGGGTACTTACAACGGCCAGGAAAAAGACGGCAGCGGTAATACCTATGGTGGTTACAGTAAATCTATTGTAACACATGAAGATTTTGTGTTGCGCATTTCCGATAAATTACCATTAGAAGCCGTGGCACCCTTGCTTTGTGCCGGTATCACCACGTACTCACCGTTGCGCCACTGGAAAGTAGGCAAAGGAACAAGAGTGGGTGTACTGGGCCTCGGTGGTTTAGGTCATATGGGTGTGAAATTAGCTGCTGCGATGGGTGCTGAAGTAACCATGCTCAGTCATTCTCCTTCCAAAGAGAAAGATGCAAAACGCCTGGGTGCCCACAAATTTGTACTGACTACTGATGCAGCACAAACAAAAGCTGTAACCGGTTATTTTGATTTTATCCTGGATACCGTTTCGGCCGATCATGATTATAATTTTTACCTCGGCCTGCTGCGTACCAATGGCACGATGGTTTGCGTGGGAGCACCGCCTTCACCCGCTACTATTCCTGCTTTCAATATCATCTTTGGCCGCAAGAGTTTTGCCGGCTCACTGATCGGTGGTATACCTGAAACACAGGAGATGCTCGACTTCTGTGCCGAACATAATATTGTAAGCGATGTGGAAGTAATTGCTATCCGTGATATCAACGAAGCCTATGAAAGAATGCTGAAAGGGGATGTGCGGTACCGCTTCGTGATTGATATGGCAACTTTGTAAGTAGTCCGGAGTCGTTAGTCAGTAGCCGGGAGTCCGGCATAAATAATGTAAAGACTGTTTCTTACCGGAAGCAGTCTTTTTTTGGGCATCCTCATTCAAAATTGATTTACTGCCGGCGGTAATGCAACTGCACCAGGCCCGATGCAAATTGACGGCTCTCTGTCAGGGTTAATAACTGCTCCGGTTTGTCCTCCTGGAATAGCCGTGTGCCTTTCCCAAGTAATATGGGAATTACC
>JAEUVP010000440.1 GCA_016786805.1 Chitinophagaceae bacterium
GAAAGCGAATTTATCCTTGCGGACATGCACCCGCTGGTTGATACCGGGATTCTCATTCAGGTTATAATATTCGCAAAGCTCACCTTCGTTCAGGATCTGGTACACCATTTTGCAACCATCGCAGCAAAATATCTTTTCCGCCACATGAATTTTTTCATTGGCGCAGGTTTCCCCGCAATGGTAACAATGTAGTTGCTGGTCAGTGATAACAGGTGAAGCCATAGTTTTCGTAATCTAAGGCTGCTAAAGTAAAAGGAGGGGGTCTGGGGGGGTATGAGTAACTTCACCGTTAAAGCTGATTTTTATCAAAAGAGTCTTTTGACTATTTTGCAGCCCGATTCACCAAAATATCCCGCATGACCCAACGCACTATCCTGATCATCGATGATAATGAAGATATCAGGGAAAATACAGCAGAAATACTATCTCTTGGTGGCTACAGAACCGTCACCGCAGAAAATGGAAAGAGAGGAGTGGAAGCTGCTTTAGCCGAAAAACCCGACCTGATCGTTTGTGATATTATGATGCCGGAACTGGATGGATACGGTGTTTTGCACCTGCTCCGCAAAAACCCGGAAACAGAAGATATCCCCCTGATCTTTTTAACTGCTAAGGCAGAAAGAAGCGATTTGCGTAAGGGAATGGAGATGGGAGCGGATGATTATGTGACCAAACCGTTTGAAGAGATCGAACTGATGAATGCGATTGAATCCCGCCTGAAGAAAATTGATGTACTGCAAAAAAAATACAGTGCTACGGGTAAAGGGTTGAGCGAACTGGCCAATGATCTCCGGGCCAGTGGTATGCTCCAGTTCAACCTGGATAATTATAATTCAGAATTATATTCCAAAAAACAGGTGATCTATGGTGAAGGGAAAAGGCCAAGGTTCCTGTATTATGTGGTGAAAGGTAAAGTGAAAGGGTTCAAGACACATGAGGATGGAAAAGAATACATCACCGATCTGTACAGCGATGGCGATTTTATCGGCTATCCTGCCCTCATCGAGGAAAAAAATTATGATGATTCAACGGTAGCACTTGAAGAAACGGAGATCATCCAGATTCCGAGAGATGAATTCCAGGAAATGATCGCCGGTGATATCGTGGTGGCTTCTAAATTCATCCGCATTATCACCCAGAATGTAAAAGAGAAAGAAGAAAGATTATTAAGTCTTGCCTATAGTTCTTTGCGCAAAAGAGTGGCGAAGGCGCTGGTGGATATCCATGGCAAATTCAATTCCGCTGGTGAGAATAAGCCGATTGAAATTTCGAGAGAAGATATTGCTCACTATGTAGGTACGGCTACTGAATCGCTGATCAGGACCCTGAGCGATTTCAAGAACGAGAAACTGATCGAGATTAAAGAAGGGAAGATCAGCATCATCAACCTGGAGAAGCTGAAGAACCTGCTTTACTAAAATAAAAAGCCCATGCTTTTCATCTGATAGCATGGGCCGCCCTTCCGGGCCATCCTGTTACTGTTAGTTCACAGAAATGTTTTTGATTTTCTTCGGCTCTACGATCTCTGTTTTAGGGATCATCACCTTTAATTCCCCGTTTTTATATTCTGCGGCAATCTTGCCCGCATCACAGTTTTCAGGAAGGGTAAAACTCCTGCTCCAACTGCTGTAATTATATTCACGACGGTTGAAGCGGCCATTTTTTTCTTCTTTCTCTTCTTTTTCTTTCTCAGCACTGATGGTCAGCATATCGTCATACGCTTCTACCTTAAAATCTTTTTTTTCCATTCCTGGAGCAGCTACGCAGAGTTTGAATTCCTTGTCGGTTTCGGAAACGTTTACAGCGGGTACATTCATCACTTTGCCCATATTAAAAAATTCGTCGATCGGGGCATTAAAGAATTTTTCCATCCAGCCACTGTCAAACAAAGTGGGCCAAGAGGTTCTGTGCTTTTCAACAGTTTTGTTTTCCATATGCAATTGTTTATGGGTGAATGAATCTTGTTGACAAAAGCAATGTAAAAAGCAGTAAACGGTAAAACCAATGACTAATATTATCCCATTGCTGATATTGATCAGTACTTTCTGCTGTAAGATGATGTAACTTTTACAGATACCCTTTAGTCATCCAGAAAATCATCCAGGTCTCTTCTTTCTTTCTTGGTAGGCCGGCCGATCTTGCTGGGCCTTTTGCCGGTATGAAAACTGGCGGCCTGGTATTTCAGGCGTTCTAATTCTTCTTCAGGAGTAATATCAAGATAATACTTGATCGCTTCTTCGTATTTCACCCGGGTATGTAATAATCCAATT
>JAEUVP010000447.1 GCA_016786805.1 Chitinophagaceae bacterium
CCTGATTTCCTGGGACAAACCTGTAAGCAATGGGAAGCCAGTATTGAACCGGTAACGCTGTTGGGAAAACGATTGGTAAAATTCAGAACAGGAATTGTGTTAAGTAAGGATGGGGGAGCTTTAAAGGAATTTTTAAAACCGCTGCGTTTTGGCATTGCCAGTATTCTTGGTACTGGCCGGCAAATGATCAGCTGGATACATATAGATGATATGGTAAGGCTTTATATCGCCGCTATTGAAAAAAGTGACATGAATGGAGTTTATAATGCGGTGGCTCCATCTCCTGTATCTAACAAGCAGCTGATAATTGCGCTGGGGAGGAAGAAAAGAGGCCGGTTCTTTATACCGGTATATGTTCCCTCTTTTATTTTAAAGCTCATGTTGGGAGAAATGAGTATTGAAGTATTAAAGAGTGCCACTGTTAGTTGTGAGAAATTAAGTAAGGCTGGCTTTGTCTTTCAATACCCGACCATCACGGCGGCGTTTGCTGATATAAAATAAAAGCCCCAAACGGGGCTTTTATTTTTAGAATCCTTTTTTCTCTTCCGGTAGTTTCGGAGTTTCTCTTTGTGTGAAAAGAACAGGGTTCACTTTCTTCGGATCGCCCTGGTAGCTCCAGGTAATATTATTGATATACTTTTTAAAAACAGCATTCAATTGTTCCAGGGTGACTGTCTTCATTTCATCTTTTATGGTATTGGCCCTTTTCCAGTTACCATGGATCACTTCATTGGCGGCTAAAGAACCCGCTTGCGCATCATTCGTTTCCTGCCGATAGTAAACGTTGGTGAGGTATTGGGTTTTTATATTCTTCAGTTCTTCTTTTGTAAAACCCTCCTGTTTTACTTTATCGATCAGTTGGCGGGCTACTGCGATATATTTATCGGGATCAGTGGTGGTTACATAAATATTAGAATAATTGGATGCACCTGCACTAAACCACGCACCTGGCGCATACGACAGCCCATTTTTGCTCCTGATCTCTACAAAATGGCGGCTGCTGAATACCCGCATAGCTAAAACAAAGGCGTTAAAATCAGGAGTCCCTGGTTTGGGGCCACCGGTAATGCCTTGAATATAGTTGGTAGCATTCTCTCTTTCCTGCGGTTTGAATGTATTGGCAGGAGGCGTATAGCTTTCTTTCTTCATCACAAAAGGGGAACCTTGTGGTATCTTAGCAAGAAGATTTTTCACTTTGGCTTCTATCACGGCTTTATCCAAATCAGCAACGATCACAATGGTAAGCCTTGAACGGGTAAAAACAGATTGCCAGTATTTTTTAGTTTCTTCCGGGGTTAATTTTTCTACCGAGGCAATAGTGCCCTGCGGATCTTTTGCATAATTTTTCCCCGCAAAAGCAGTCTGGCGGGCCATATTATCAATAGCATTGTCCGGGTTAGATTCATTCGCCCGTATACTATTGATCGCATCCTGTTTGATCCGTGTAAATTCTTTGGCATCAAACTTTGGTGAGAGCAAAGCATCGGTATATAAAGGCCAGACAGTTTCAAAATCACTTTTGATACAGTTCATCCTGAATGTGGCATAGTCCATCCCGGTGCTGCCACCTACCTGTGCACTTACTTTATCCAATTTGTCTTTGAAGCTGTTCTTATCATCTTTGGTAGTACCGCATTCTGTAAGGGCTGACATGGCCAGGCTTTCGATACCTGCTTTGGCAACAGGATAGTTTTGCACGCCGCCTTTCACGATGGTTTGAATGACCACAATATCATTTCCACTGGGCTGCACGATAACTTTTACGCCATTCACTACCATGTCATAGGCTTTGCCCATCTGTGCCTGCAACAGTAGCGGCAGTGATAAGGCAGCTGTAAGTCTTATATAAAGAAATATTTTTTTCATGTTGGTTGGTTTAGTTCGTGAAGAATGATTCGGGTTTCATTTGTGTATTCATTGCTTCATTCAGGATCATGCCGGCAACAAAAGGGGCACCCGTGATATATTTTTTGATATACTGCTGGATATCTTTGCGGGTTACTTTCTGCAGATTATCAGGATAAGCGGTGAAATAATCGAGAGAGGTACTGCACCACTGGAAAGTTAGCTGCATGGAAAGAGTGGAAGGTTTTTCAGCATTCCGGATATGATTCCGGCGCAAAATATCTTTAGCCGTCTGCAGCTGTTCATCTGTAAAATAATCATCGTCGGCCCAGGCCATGATCTGTTTCATGATCACATCATGACATTCCCTGAGTTTAGTTGGGTTGGGAACAGCAAACACTTGTATAGGGCCAACATATTTACAGGTCTGGTAGCTTACACCCGCATAAGTGGCAAGCCCTTTATCAACCAGGGCTTGTTGCCATTTGGAAGAATTCAATCCCAATATAGCTGAAAAGACGTCGGCTGCAACTGTTGCCGCAGAATCATTCCGGTAATCAGGTCCCTGCCACTGGTACATCGTGTAAGGCGTTTGTGCAATGGATGATACTTTGATATTGTAATTTGTTTTAGGGATGGGTTCAAAATCCGGTATCGGGTATTTTACATGAGGATCAAAGCCACCATGTTCCCAGTCGCCAAATATTTTTTTGGCTTGTGCAAAAGCATCAGTTGGATTTACATCACCACATATTACCAGTAAAGAGTTATTGGGAAAATAATATTTGTCTTTGATGGTCATCATTTTCTCCGGCGTAGCGGTATTGATGATGTCATGATCACCGATGGCATTCTTCCGGGTAAAATTATTTCCCCAGCAACGTTTGTTCACATCGATCCATAACTGGAAACCCGGATCACTTTCCCCCCGCTGGAATTCGCCATCCACCACAGGTCTTTCTTTCTGCATATCTTCTGTGCGGTAAATCGGATAACGAATGGCTGCATTCATGAAACGGAGACCGGCATTCAGGCTATCCTTATCAAAAGTGAAATAATAATTCACCCGTTCATCACCAGTAGTACCATTCCAGATCATACCCAACTCTTCTGTACGGGCAATAAATTTTTCCTGGTCAGGGTAATCTTTGTTGGCTTTAAAGAACATATGTTCAAATAAATGGGAGAGTCCGCTATATTCCGGTCCCTCTGTATAGGCACCGTTCTTTACAGCGATCTCAATAGTGGCCAGTGGTACTTTGTGGTTTTCGATCACCACCACTTCGAGACCATTGTCCAATTTTTGCCAATGATAGCCTTTCGGCAGTTTAGGCTGGGCAGTTGCTGCTATTGTAACAACAAGGCCGGCTAATACGAGCCAATTTTTGTGCATAAGAAAATGATTGAGGTTTTGATTATTCTGGCCTTAAGGTACTGAAGACGCAGGTAAGTAAAAAAAGTTACTACAGGTTTGGGAGTTCCGGTCTTTTACAGGGATGCCCGGCTATAATTCATCCCCCGGAGAAACAGTACGGTGATCGGGATGCCAGATACTGGTGAACTCCCCAATAATGGCCTTGCCATTTTCAAAATCCAGTTTGTGGAGTTTCAGTAAGTCAATATCCTGTTTCAGTACTTTACGGTGCATGGGATGCATGGTACCCCCATTGCTGCTGTCGCCGGCACGGCCTTCAGGGTTATACTGGTATTGCGGATCCACTAAGGTACCTCTTGGATACATGATGCCGGGAATACCACGGCCCCGCAGATCAAGGTCTTGCGGATGCTCCAATCCAAGTGTATGCCCGTATTCATGCGCTGCTGTGGTGGAGCCTTTGTATAAATTTTCAAGTTTGAAATAACCGCTGTTGCAGCCCAATCCATCTACGAAAGAGATATTGCCGTGGGCAAACTCTTCGATACGGAAATAATTATTGCGGGGATCCAGGTTCTGGTAAATGTCAACAGGTGAAATACCAGGTTGGTATTCGGCAGTTATTTTAAAGCGGATCAGTAGTTCATACCCTTCTATAACAAGTATAGCCTGGGGTTCATTCCACATGGTTTCAATCTCATCCCGTATCATTTCAGTAATGGCAGCGTCAGCAGCATTACCGTATGTAATGATGTGCGAAGTGATGACCAGTTGTTGTATATCGTATTCAGCTGTACCCATTAATAAAAAAGCGTTAAGCAAATTACTTAACGCCTTACAATTCTATGCAATTAATTAGTTATTAAAGTAAACTTTGAAAGCCTCGTTGATCCGTTCAAATTCTTTGCGGGAAGCTTTGATACCCATAAGGCCGCCGGATAGTATAAGCCCCATGTCCCGGTGCAAACGAACGGAAAAAAGATCACCTTGTTGTTTGACTGTGACTACCAATTTGAAATATTTTACAAATACGCCCAGCAGGATCCGCATTACTTTATTCCCTTTTTGAAAAACCTTCTCTTCTCCATTATCGGTTTTTAACGGCAGGTTTTCGGAAGTAAAGAACAGGTTCAATTTATTATCCAGTTCTGCTTTTGAAGTGCCGGTGATGTTA
>JAEUVP010000461.1 GCA_016786805.1 Chitinophagaceae bacterium
AAGAACCGGTCTTCTTCATTCCATAACCCGTGCTGGTTCAACGATTCTGCAATCAATATAAAGTGCTCAAAGAATTTTGTGGCCGTATCCTCAAAAGAAGGATCCTGCATGGAAATTTCCAGTGCCATATCCATCATATCCAGTGCATAGGTTCCCATCCAGCTGGTACCATCTGCCTGTTCCAATTGCATTTCACCGGGAAAATGAAAACTCCGGTTAAACACGCCAATATTATCCAATCCCAGGAAGCCTCCTTCAAAAATGTTATTACCATTCACATCTTTCCGGTTGATCCACCAGGTAAAATTGATCAGTAGTTTTTGAAAGACCTTTTTGAGAAAAACAATATCTCCCTTGCCGGTTTGTTTTTTTTCAATGTTATATACCTGCATCGCTGCCCAGGCCTGCACTGGAGGATTTACATCACTAAAATTCCACTCGTACGATGGTAATTGACCATCCGGCTTCATATACCATTCCCGCATCACCAATAAAAGCTGGTGCTTGGCAAATGTCGGATCTACCACGGCCATAGATATACATTGAAAGGCAAGGTCCCAAGCTGCATACCAGGGGTACTCCCATTTATCAGGCATCATGATAATATCCTGGTTCTTTAAATGTGTCCAGTCATTATTACGTCCGGTTTGCTTGGAAACACTAACCGGCGTCACCCCATCACTGGTGGACAGCCATTTCTCTACATCAAAATGATAATACTGTTTGCTCCACAATACACCTGCCAGTGCCTGCCGTTGTATCTGTGCCATATCCGCATTCATACCCTTGGGTAGGATGGCAGCATAAAAATCATCAGCCTCCTGCTTGCGTAATGTGAAAATATCTTTGAACCCTTTGAAAAAAGGGTTATCGGTTTCCTGGTTGGTGAGCCTGCAGTAAATAGATTTCGTAGCACCCCCGGCAATTTTCATTTTATAGAGGGGTGAAAATTTAGTGCCTGATTTGGCTTTTGAAAGTTCGGTTACAAATTCTCCATCGATAATTGCTTTATGAAAAGCATCCTTTACAAATATGGTTTTATTCGGCACCCCGGTAACGATCTCTGTATTGGTCTCATTCTCCGTAAAGAAAGTTTTATCAGCCGCCTGGAAATAAAAATTATAATCACCCAGCCGTTCATGCGATGCTTTAACGGATGTTTTCCCTGACAGGCTCAATGTTGGCTTGTCTTTTAATGAACCATCGTTCCAGCGATTATAAAACCACAGCGTTGGTAATACAGTTATTTCCGCTGCTTTACTGTACCGGTTCGTAATATCAATTTTAATAAAAACATCCTGTGCACTTTGTTTAGCATAAGTCACTAACACATCAAAGTACTGGTTATCGTCAAATACACCTGTATCGAGTATTTCATATTCGGGCTCTAAGCGGCTTCTTTTTTTATTCTCCAGCCTTAATTGTTCATACGGGAATGCCTGCTGCGGGTATTTATACAAATACTCCATATAATAATGCGTGGGCAGGTTGTCGAGATAGTAGTATAATTCCTTTACATCTTCGCCATGATTTCCTTGCGGATTACCCAGGCCAAATAATCTCTCTTTCAATATCTCATCCTTACCGTTCCAGAGAGCCACACAAAAACAAAGATTACCAAAGAAATCAGAAATACCGGCCAGGCCATCCTCGCCCCAGAGATAAGAACGGCAATGAGCATGTTCAAAAGGGAAATAATGCCAGGCATCTCCATGTGTTGAATAGTCTTCCCGTACTGTTCCCCATTGTCTTTCGCTCAGGTAAGGGCCCCATTGTGCTAAAGGAACAGTTTTCGCCGCATTTACCGCCAGTCGTTGATGTTCTGCTGTCATTCCATTCAATTAAGTCAACAATAAATGTTTGTTATTAAACAGTTTTAATACCAAACAAGCAATGAAGTTAGAATTTTAGCAGCAAATCGTTTTGAAGAGGCGTCATTGAAACTTACGGCTCAGCATATAGAGCACTTTTTTCTGTGCATCTGTGAGGCTGG
>JAEUVP010000549.1 GCA_016786805.1 Chitinophagaceae bacterium
TCTTTCTTTTTGCAGGAAGACAGGAGCATGATATAGAGGTAAAACCCGACAAAGAAGAGAATGATGCGGATCAGTTTCTTCATGGATATTGCTTTTGAACTTCGTATCATAAACAACAATTAGGCCACTGAAAGATCTTTCAATCTTCCTTTATTCACAAGAGCTTTTATACGTAGAAAAAGCAACAGCCTTTTTGCAGGATATGCTGTACCGTAGTTTTATTTTACGATCACCAGCCCGTTTTCATAAGCCACGGTCACCCGTCGGGTAACGGGTGCCTGTCCGTTGATCGAAGGCGTTACAGGAATCTCAGCCGTGATCGAAGCTTCAAACAATATCTCCCCCACTTCTCTTAATTTATGTTCCGCCTCCAGGAATATTTTTTCCGCTTTTGCTGATTCCTGCCCGAAACTGATCATGTCCATATACGCTTTATAAATGCTGTCCGCCTGCTGCAGGCTGTAGTTCTTTGATTCCCCATTATATTTTGTCAGCAGCTTGTTATACTCTTTCTCTGCATCCATTCTTTTCTTACCAAACTGGATGGACCGGTCTTTATGTTCTAAATATGCTTTGATGATTTTTTCAACGGATGAGAATGCCTGGATAGTCATGGAGATATTTTTTACTACAACGTCCCCGTCTTTTTATTAGTACAAGAGCTTTACGATAAAAACTACGATGCAGGCATGAAAATTCACCTGTACTTATTTCATCAGAATTTGAAATTCCAGGTCACTGCAGGTAAGATGGGGAATAAGGATACCTGCCGGGCTTCCACCTTCAGGTCACCGGTAACAGGACTGCCAGCCTGGTCAAAGTAGATAAAATAAGGATTGAGGCGGCTGTACAAATTATAAATACTAAAGACCCAGTAGCTCTGTAGTTTACGCTGTTTTTTAGGAGTGGGTGTATAGGTGGCAGAAAGATCCATCCGGTGATACGCTTTCATCCGGTACTGGTTCAGCTTGCTGTATTCCTGTGTCAGCACACCATTGATAATATAAAAACGTTCCGGCAACGTGATCGCATTACCGGTTCCGTATACAAATACAGCCCCCAATCTCCATTTCTTATTCAGCTCATAATTTGCCACAACAGAAAGATCATGACGGCGATCAAACTTGGCAGGGTATTTTTCGCCATCATTCAGTTGGGGAAACTTCCGCCATGTCCAAGAGAGTGTATAACCGATCCAGCCGGTGAACCTTCCTTTCACTTTATTCAATAACAATTCTGAACCATAACTCCACCCTTTACCAAATACAAATTCTTCCTCTGGATCTTTCAGTGATGGTGTATATCCTTCCTGGTATTCCACCTGGTTTTGCATATCCTTATAATAAACTTCCAGCGAAGTTTCCCAGGTATTGTCGTTGAAATTTTTAAATAAACCGGCTGCATACAACCAGCTGATCTGTGGTTTTACAATATAGGTACTCGGCACCCAGAGATCGGTTGGCAAAGTTGTTCCGGAATTGCTGACGAGATGAATGTATTGTAAGTTTCTTGTTACCGATGCTTTAATGGAAGTCTCATCATTGATGGCATAGCGGACGGTAACCCTTGGCTCAAAACCACCATAGGTTTTTACGGGAGCAAAACTTTTATACACCGTGCTGTCCAGTTTATTGCCATTTATATCCCGGGTGAATTTTTTATACGGACCTATCTGTGTGAAGCTGCTCCACCTCACTCCATAATTGATCTTCCATTGCTCCCCTATTTCCCAATCGTCCTGGATATATAAAGCTGCTTCAGCTGCATATTTCTCCGTTTCATTGTTGGGAGTGAATATGACTGAGTCCTGCCTGCCGGATGCCACATTGGGAATAAACTTATGATAGGTGACCAACCCGCCGAATTTTAATTTATGGTTCGGTAACGGGTAATAATCAAAATCCGTTTTTAAACTATAATCCCGGATACCCGAAGAAAGACCGATCTCCAGGCTTTCCTGTTGTGCGGCGAATTTGAACTTGTAATCATTATACAACAAAGTAGTATTCGAAAACAGGCGGCGGTTGAACACATGGTTCCAACGCACTGTTGCGGTACGGTTCCCCCAGGGAATATTGGTTTTAAA
>JAEUVP010000524.1 GCA_016786805.1 Chitinophagaceae bacterium
AAAAACAGTCACCGGTAAGGTGACCGACGACAAGGGAAATCCGATTCCCAATGCATCAGTCCTGGTAAAAGGTACGACAACCGGTACCTCCACCAAAGCTGATGGAACTTTCTCCCTCACTGTTCCTTCCAATGCCAAAGCGCTGATCGTTTCAGCCATTGACATGACGACACAGGAACGGGCTATTGGCTCGCAAACTTCCCTTGATTTTTCCTTGACGCAGGAAGACAAGACCATTTCTGAAGTAGTAGTGGTGGGATATGGTACTCAAAAGAAAAAGGATGTTACTGGAAATGTTGCCACAGTAAAAGGAGCTGCCATAAGCAATAAACCTGTACAAAGTTTTGAACAAGCACTGGGTGGCCGCGCCGCTGGCGTGCAGGTTACAATTCCTAACGGGGTACTTAACAACCCTCCAGTTATCAGAATCCGTGGTACTAACTCAATTTCATTAAGCTCTTACCCGTTGATAGTTGTTGATGGGGTCCCTACTTTCACTGGCGATGCAAGTGGAACAAGTGCCGCTGGTAATGCATTGGCAAGTATTAATCCAAATGATATTGAAAGTATCGATATCGCTAAAGACGCTGCAGCCTCTGCTATTTACGGTAGCCGTGCTGCTAATGGGGTTGTTTTCATTACCACTAAAAAAGGAAAAGCAGGAAGGGCAAGAGTATCGTATGATAGCTGGGTAGGCTGGACCACTGCCACCAGGCTTCCTGAAGTATTAAACTCTGCACAGTATACTTCTTATAAAAATGAGGCTTTAGTAAATGCAGGTACGTATAATGCGACTACCAATTCATTTTACCAGACGCCGGGCCCAGATGGAAATCCGATTGATACCAGGTGGTACGATCATATTTACCGCCAGGGATTTTCTCATAGCAATAATATTAATGTATCTGGTGCTAATGATGCGACAAGCTATTATTTTTCATTTGGGTATACTTCACAGGAAGGTATGATCCGGAAAAATGATTTTAAAAGGGCCAATGTGCTTGCCAATGTAGATCACAAGGCTACAAAATATCTCTCATTTGGTGGTAAGCTCTCTTTTTCAAACGAACAAAATTTGGCAGCTGTAAGTTCCGGTTCATTACCCGGAGAAGCATTTGCTACAGCCGGGATTGGTCGTGCAGCAGTTCTTCTTTCACCGAATGTCGCTCCGTACAACAATGACGGCACTTACAACTTCAATACAGCTAACGGCTTGATTGGTGTTATGGGCAACAAAGTTTCCCAGGTTGGTTTTTATAACCCGGTTCCAAGTTTGGATATGAACCGGCAGTATAGCGAGAATAATCACTTACAAGGTAATGTCTATATTCAGCTGAAACCCGTTAATTGGATCACCTTGAGAACCTCGTACGGTATTGATTATTTGCTGACCGATAACGAAACGTTTGCGGACGGAAGAACTGGTGAAGGATTTGTAGCTAATTCTTTTGGAGGCGCTGCTGCCAGCACCTATTCAAAGAACAAAAGATGGGTTTGGACCAATACAATACAGTTTGATAAAACGTTTGGAAAACATTCATTTAGTTTGTTAGGAGGTAATGAGCAACAAAAATCTGATAACGTAGGATTTGGCGTTGGCAGAACACTCGTTTCTGATCCCTTTTATACCAATCTCCAGGGCGGGTTTACAGGTCCCCCAACGACTGCCGGTCTTGGAATTGGCGAGAACTATCTGTTATCTGGTTTTGGTCGTTTACAGTATAACTACAGTTCAAAATATTTCCTGAGTGGAAATATCAGGAGAGATGGAGCCTCACAATTAGGCGAAAATTATAAATATGGTACATTCTGGGGAGTATCAGCAGGATGGGAAGTAGCCAAGGAGAACTTCTGGACAGCAGCAAACCTTGATAAAATTTTCAGCAGCTTCAAACTAAGAGGTTCATACGGTAAAGTAGGTAATATATCTGGTCTTGGTAATTTCGGAACTTTATCAACCTATTCTGCAGGTGTATATGGAACCGGTGCCACACTTGGTTTTTCTAATGCCGGAAACCCCAACCTTACCTGGGAAACCAGTAAGAAAACTGATATAGGCCTCAACTTTGGAATACTGAAAGACAAAGTAACATTTGAGGTTACCTGGTATAAAAACAACATTGATGGTTTAATTCTTGCGGTACAACAACCACCTTCTGCCGGTTTACCAAATGCAATCAATACGAATGTTGGCTCCATGTATAACAAAGGACTGGAGTTTGCCATCAACGCAACTCCGGTAAACAAAAAGGATTTCACATGGACCACTTCATTTAATATCTCTCACAATAAAAATAATGTAACACAATTAGCTCCGGGTCTTACGCAAATCATCACGACATCACCCGCCGGTGCTGCTACCAGTGAGTCTGTAAGTATTACTAAACCCGGATATCCTCTTGGGATGATATTTGTAACGCGGACTGCCGGAGTTGATCCAGCTACCGGACGCCGGATTTTTGTTAATGCAGCAGGCCAACAAGTATTTTTCGATTTCGCTGCTCCTGCTGCCCAACGTTATAAGTATGCTGATGGCACTATAGCTCCTGCAGTAGGCTTGCAAGATGCACAGATTTACAGGCAGTCATCTCCGGATAATTATGGAGGTTTCGAAAACACTCTTCGTTATAAAGGATTTGAATTAAACACTTTGTTTACATTTCAGACTGGCTTCTATGTATATTTTGGTTCTTACGCTGGTATGAGAGATCAGCGTTTCTGGAATAATTCAGTAGACGTACTGCGTCGCTGGCAAAAACCCGGAGATGTAACAGATATGCCAAGGCCGGTATTTGGAGATAATATTTCCAATGGATCTTCCTTCCCTCTTGATGTAAATGTTTTCAAAGGTGATTTCCTGAAACTTCGTACCGCTACGCTTAGTTATAATATTCCAAAATCATTATTAGATAAGGCAAAGTTTAACAGTGTACGTTTATATGTAAGTGGAACCAATCTTGCTGTTATCACTAAATATCCTGGCCCTGATCCCGAAGTTTCTTCAAATGGTAATGGTACTACCAACCAGGGAGTGGACAGAAACCAGGTAGGTAATGGCCGCACCATTACCGTTGGATTAAACATTGGTTTATAATTAAATTACTTTAAACTAAAAGAAAATGAAGCATAAAATAATTTTTTCATTGGTTCTTGTTGGACTAATGGCAACATCATGCCAGCGATCCAGATTGACGCCCAACCCAACAACCAGTATTTCGAATGCCTCCGCGTTCAGCACCCCCGACAGGGTTCTGAACCAAGTGAGGAGTTTATATTCGGCTATGCGTTCCGGCCAGTTTTATGGTGGCCGTTATGTTATTTATAATGATATCAGGGCGGATGAGTTCATTAATGAATTGACCAATGGTGTTACTGGATTGGAATTATGGAATGAAACACAAAACAATAATAATGCACAGGTTTTAGGGCTGTGGGCACAGGCCTATTTTACCATCAACCTCTGTAATGTATTTCTTGATGGGATGGCAAGTACTGGTACTGCCGTCGTTGGTACTGCTTTATCAAATAACTATATAGCTGAAGCAAGATTTGTAAGGGCCTTGTGCTACTATAGTTTATTGCAGTTATATGCACGCCCCTACTGGGATGGCAATGGTGCAAAACTTGGTTTGCCAATCCGTCTTACAGGTAATACTGGATCCGGAAATTATGAATTAGCCAGGAGTACCGTTGCACAAACCTATACACAGGTTTTAGATGACTTGAATTTTGCAGAAACTAACTTACCACTCACTTATGGCGTCGCTGCAACAAATACAATCAGGGCGCATAGAAATACGGCTATTGCCATCAAATCCAGGGTATACCTGAGTATGCAAAAATATCCAGAAGTGATTACCGAGGCCAATAAGATCGTTAATGCCACAGCGCCTTTTTCTGCAGCAACAGGCGTTAACCATTCTTTGCAGGCAGACATAACCAACGTTTTCAAGACTCCCTATACTACAACAGAGTCTATTTTCTCTATGCCATTTAATGCCAATGAGACACCCGGAACACAAAACCAGGTTGGTTATTACTATTCAAAATCTGCAGGTAATGGTGAGTACTCACTAAATACAGCCGGTATCGTTGCAGATGCGGGATGGGTGGCTACAGACAAAAGAAGAACATTTAATGCTACTGTATCCGGCAAGTTATACCTGGATAAAAAATATGGAGCAGGTACACCTTTTACAGATTATGTTCCTGTAATCCGCTATTCTGAGGTTTTACTCAATTTAGCTGAAGCGAGAACCAGGAGTACAAATACAGTAGACCCACAGGCAGTAGCATTATTAAATGCTGTTCGTAATCGTTCTGATGCGACCACTACTTTCACTGTTGCCAGTTTTGCTACCGCAACAGATCTCATTAATGCTATCCTCAAAGAAAGAAGAATTGAATTTCTTGGGGAAGGCCTGAGAAGTCCTGACCTTTTACGCTTAGGGCTTCCTATTCCGGGTAAGGCAACGATATCTTCTGTTGCACCTACTGCAACAAACTATATATGGCCAATATCAGCAACCGAATTATTGCTGAATAAGTTGTGTGTAGACAATTAATAATTTTGTTCCTTGATAAAAAAGAGCCATTCTTGTGAATGGCTCTTTTTTATCAAATTTGATTTGTTCTCATATTTAGATATATTAGTACAGTGCTTCAATGATTTATCGCTTAGTCATTATACTACTTTATTCTTTAATCCCGGCCTTCGGGATATGCCAGGCTTTCCCTTCCTTTACCGGCGAAGGAACAGATAAAGGAGCTACTCCTTTCTTGAAGGACGCTAATGGGAGGCCATTACATTGGGGTTCAACCTACGTTGCAGACGGCAGCCCTTATTATTATGATGAATACATATGGGCAGATATCACAGTTTCTTCGGGTAAGATATATAAGGATGTAAGAGTAAAATTCAATTTGATTGACCACCAACTCCAATACCTGGCAGATGATGGCACAGAAATGATTGCCACTACAGCTGTTAAAAGTATCCGTTTCACAAGTTTTCCTGTCACAAGGGATTCAGTAAAGACAATAACTCTTATCAGTAATAACGGAGTACTAAATCAACCCGAGGTTTCCATTTATGAAGTACTGGATTCTGGCAAATCCTCCTTGCTGAAAAAAATTTCAGTCAGTTACAGGGATGAAAAAAAATATGGAGAAGCTGTCACCACCCGCCATTTTGAAAGAAAAGAAAATGAGTTTTTTATATTCCTGAACAATGAATACAAAAAAGTAGAGAAAAAAAACGAATTCTTCCTTACACTATTACATGACAGAAGTAAGGAAATTGAAGATTTTATTAACAAGAACAGGCTCAATTGCCGTTCTATAAAAGATATTCAACAATTAATCAGGTA
>JAEUVP010000525.1 GCA_016786805.1 Chitinophagaceae bacterium
CCTGATCTTCTCCACCTGGTCTTTATGTTTACTGTCCCTTTCACCCATCAGCACCGGTCGCAGTTTATACCCTTTGGCCCGGAGCATTTCGATCACCCCTCTTTGCCCAGGCAGGTGTGCCGCACCAACACCCACAAACAAAGTAGATTTGCTTTTCAGGATGGAATCAATAGAGTTAGCCTGTATTTCATTTCGCTTGTATAAGAATTTCTCATCAAAAGCATCCGACATACTGTTGAGCTTGTTAATAGAATCCAACCGGTCCAGGTTTCCGGTACGGTAAGCTTCCTGTAATTTATCCATCCCATATTCTTCATCTATATCATAGCTCCGTTCTTTGATATTCTTGTCCTTTGCTGCATCCTTATACGCTTCCTGCATCAGTTTCATACTCTCTCCATAGTTTTCCACGCCGGCAACTTTCTTACCCCATTTCTTCCCGCACTGGTAGATATACATGTCGAGATAAGTATCTTCCTCAAAATCGGCAGATTCATTTCCGTAGGAACGATACAAGAGGTTATTGATAGTAGATGGATTGCTGTACAGGGAACTCTCAATCTTTTTATCGTACTTATAAAACTTCAGCGTGGATATTTTTAAATAATCAGAAGGACTGGAAAAATAGCCGCCAAAACCGGCCATACCGTAATCCATTCCGCCCAATTCATACTTGCTCATATCTTCCTGCCAGCTTTCCGGGTTGGTCTCCAACGCCACCACATCTGCATTCCGGATACCCATGTAAAAAGAATCCGCCAGGTGAAAAGCGATCTTGCTGCTGACATGCATGGTGCCGAACAGGTAAGAAGGTTTTTTCAGACCATTGCCACTGATCTCCCATAAAAGGCTGGGGTATTTTTTAGGTTTGGATTTGGACTGGGCTTGTACTAAGAAAGGGGTCAGGATAAGGAATGCAACGAGGAATTTCTTCATAAAGTGGAGGGTTCAGTTTTTAGACAGTCAACAAATTTAAGATGCAGGGGGGCAACTAAAAGCATAAAATTCGCCTTCCTAAGGCTTTATCCCATCCGGGTAAAGTGGTATTTGGCGGAGAAACCTTGCCCGGCAGGGTAGAAAGAATGTGCAAAATAAAACGGGATTTTGGGCCCGGATGACGTAACTTCGCCGCCTTTAAAAGTCATCGTATTGACCAAACCCGGCGCCGTAAGGCCGGATTTGATCCGCACTGGCAAGCATAGGGTTCATCCCCGAAAGCTTCTCTCCGCCCGGTTTGCGTCATGAGATCAGGAAAAAATTATTATACTCATGAAGCTTTCACAATTCCGTTTCGACCTTCCGTTAAACCTTATTGCCCAGAACCCTGCGAAAAGAAGAGAAGATGCCCGGATGATGGTGGTGCACCGCCACACCGGCCAGATCGAGAACAAACACTTCCGCGACATCCTGGACTATTTTGACGACAAAGACGCTTTTGTGGTGAACAACACGAAAGTATTCCCGGCCCGTATGTACGGCCGCAAGGAAAAAACAGGTGCCAAGATCGAAGTGTTCCTGCTCCGTGAATTAAATAAACCCAACCGTCTCTGGGATGTGATTGTTGATCCCGCAAGGAAGATCAGGGTGGGTAATAAACTCTATTTCGGCGACCAGGAAGACCTGGTGGCAGAAGTAATTGACAACACCACCAGCCGCGGACGTACCATCCGTTTTCTCTGGGAAGGTAGTGAAGAAGAATTCCGTGCCCAATTAGAGAAACTCGGCGAAACACCCTTGCCGAAATACATCAAAAGAAAGCCTGACGAAGAAGATAAAGAACGTTACCAGACCGTTTATGCCAAGCATGAAGGGGCAGTGGCTGCACCAACTGCGGGTTTGCATTTTAGCCGGGAACTCATCAAACGCCTGGAGATAAAAGGTATCCGTTTTGCAGAAGTAACCCTGCACACCGGTCTCGGTACTTTCCGCCCGATTGAAGTGGAAGACCTCAGCAAACATAAAATGGATGCCGAATATTATAATATTGATGATACCGCCTGCAAGATCGTGAACAGGGCCAAAGAATACGGCCACCGTATCTGCTCCGTTGGCACTACCACCATGAGAGCATTGGAGTCATCTTTTACGGCACAAAAATTATTGAAACCTTCCGAGGGCTGGACCAATATGTTCATTCACCCGCCCTATGATTTCAATATCGCTGATTCATTGGTTACGAATTTCCATTTACCAAAGACCAGTCTGCTGATCATGACCTGCGCCTTTGCCGGTTATGAGCTGACCATGGAAGCCTATAAAAAAGCGATCAAAGATAAATACCGGTTCTTCAGTTATGGAGATGCATTGCTGATCATCTAACTGGGTAACGATATTGATTAGAATACAGACGGCCTCACGAAAGTGGGGCTGTTTTGTTTAAACTCTTAACCTTATTCTAACAGCATCATGTAGTAAATTACAGGAAGGAGGAAAAGGTTATGAAAAAGATCAGTGTTTTAGTTACAAGTATTTTTCTCAGTCTGCTCATTAGTGCCCAAGCCTACAAAGGCAATACCCCCACAACAACACCGGAGGAAAAACTGAACGAACTCTATTGTTCAGGGCTTTTTAAAACAACAGATGGAACCATCCTGGATGTTGCTTCCGAAGTTAGTGCAAAGGGCTACCTGAATATATTAGACTGGCTGCAGGGCCGTGTGGCCGGTTTGCAGGTCTATACGTCAAGAATGGGTGTCAGTATCCCGGTGATCCGCGGTTCCGTACCCGGCATCTACGTGGATGAAATGCCGGTCTCTATGAGTTACCTGCAAATGCTGAACATAAATGATATTGCCATTGTGAAAGTCATTAAAACGCCTTTCTATGGTGGTTTTAATGGCGGTGGTGGTGCTATAGCTATCTACACCCTGGGTGGTGAAGAAGAGGAAGGAGAAGAAAGCGGACGATAAATTATTTCTCCGGCACATAATCCACCGGCAGCAGGTTGGATATTTTTTCGGACCAGCCCCAGTACCAGGAAGTAAAAAAATCCTGCGGGTTATAATAATTCCCCTGGTCATCCACCGTAATAAATTCATCATTCAGCAGCATCACCAGCGAACGCTGGAAACCGGGCTTCCTGTTTTCCATAATTGATCTCAGGTAGGCTTCCTCTTCAAATTCTCCTTTATACGTTATATAGAGATAGTTGGGGAAATATAATGCCTTATACTTTCCTTCTGTTTGCACAATAAGACTGTCTGACGTCAGCAGGTCGGCCCCATACACATCAATATGATCTTTCTGCCGCATTACCTGCTGGTAATAGGCGGAAGAGTCTCCTGCTGCCCCGGCAGACGGAGCTCCGATCTCAATGACCATACCACCACCGGGACTTGTTTTGATCGTTCTTGCCGGGCCCTTATAGATTTGTTTCACCCTCTCCTTTTCCAGGTTCGGACTTCGGACCATGCGGCGAACTTCAAATCCTTCTTCTTTCAATTTATTATTGTAGAGGCTTTGCATAAAATGTACCACCGATCCCTTAAAGGCTTCGGTACGGCGGCGCTGCCATTTCTCTTTTGGCTCCTTGCCTTCTTTAGTTTTGTCTTCAAACAGCGGGTAGCCGAGATAGAAAGTAGTATGCTCTTTAAAACTTACTTCAAAATTCTCCAGCTGGTATTTGATGGTATAGCCCAGTGCTTTGTTTTCAATAATGATGGGTTCATCGGCATAGGCTATTACCCGGTTACTTTTTTTATAGTACCGGAATTTGATCTTATTGCTGTTCTTTATCTTACAATGTGCTCCATTCTCTGTTGATCCGATAAAATTATCCATGAACATTTTTCCCCACTTGTCCCAGCCTTCTTCCAGGAATGGCTCCACGGTTACATTCGCCAGTTCTTTCACCTTAATAGACAATTGCACTTTTACCTGCAGCGGCAGTTGTTGTTCACTGAATGAATAGACATTGGTCTCATAACCGATGCAGGAAATCACCAGGTCATGCTTGCCGGCCGGCACATCATTCAGTTCAAACTTTCCTTCGCTGTTGGTGACGGTTCCCTTAGACGTATTACTAATAAAAACACTGCTCCCGGGAATAGCAGCACCGGTAGATTCATTCACTACACGGCCTTTGATGGTCCTCTGGGCTGTTGCAGTAAACACCCAAAGTGTCAATATTAAAATTGCCGGTACTCGCATGTACCGGCAATTTACAATCTGCTTATTAAAATTATCCTGTCTTAACATTAATTAACCTGGATAATGTCGTTATGCTGACTTATTCTAATCCAAACATACCCTTATTCAGCTGCTGCAATATCTGCGTTTTGTATTCAGCCGGTACCAGCAGGGAAATATTATGCGGGCTTCCTCCATAGCTCACCATCCGTACCGGGATATTCATAATGGAGCCGAATAATTTCTTCACCATATCTTCTGTCTTGGATATTTCGTTACCTACTACCGATATGATAGTCTGGTTCTGGTCCACTTCCACCGTACCAAATGGTTCCAGTTCTTTGAGGATATCCTTAAGGTGTGCTGAACTGTCAATGGTCAGTGATACCGCCACTTCAGAAGTAGTGATCATATCAATCGGCGTCCTGTATTTTTCAAATACCTCAAATATCTTTCTCAGGAAACCATAAGCCAGCAACATGCGGCTGCTCTTGATACGGATCGCTATGATATTATCTTTTGCTGCGACCGCTTTCACTCCTACACTTCCTGCTTTCTCTTCGATCAGCGTTCCTTTGGCTTGTGGCTCCATGGTGTTGAGCAGCCTCACCGGCACATTATAAGTTTGTGCAGGCCAGATAGAAGCCGGGTGCAGGATCTTCGCCCCGAAATAAGCTAACTCTGCGGCTTCATCAAAGCTCATCTGCTC
>JAEUVP010000011.1 GCA_016786805.1 Chitinophagaceae bacterium
AGTGTCACTTTCGCTTTACTAACTTTCAGCTTATAACCTGCTCCGATTTTGAGTGCATAGTTCCTGTCAGTATGGCTAACGGGAAAATCAAAACAAACCGGGAAATCATATTCCTTCACCAACTCATGAATGACTTCGTAAGCAGTTTTCCCAAAAGGTCTTTCCGTGTCTTTCATATCGCTGAAACCACCGATGATAAGACCTGCCAGTTTAGAAAACTTACCACTCCGTTTCAACTGGTAAAACATCCTGTCAATATTATAGATATACTCCCCAACATCTTCGATAAAAAGGATCTTTCCTTTTGTTTTAAGATCAGAACCAGTTCCCACTAGATGAGCAAGTAACGCAAGATTACCGCCGACGAGTTCACCAACTGCTTCCCCTTTCTGGTTAAACGCATGCGCCTCACACTGGTATTTTGCATTTTTGCCTTCCAGCGCATTCTTCAGTGACAATACAAATTCATTTTTATATCCCTCCTCATTAAAAGCCCCTGCCATTGGCGCATGCAAAGAAGAAATATAGTAATTCGTGTAAAGATGTGAATGCAGGATGGTGATATCGCTATACCCAATGATCCATTTCGGCTGCTTTTTAAATTTTTTAAAATCGACCTTGTCGATGATACGGCCGGTGCCGTAACCACCTCTTGCACAGAGCACCGCTTTCACTTCATCATCATCCAGCATTTGCTGGAAATCGATCAGCCTTTCTTCATCCGTACCGGAAAAATAATTTTGTGAATTACCGCCTATCGTTTTTCCCAACTTAACTGCGTATCCCCAATCCTGCAATGTGCTGATACAAGTTTGCACTTTATCAAGCGTCATAAAACCGGCCGGACATACCAGCCCGATTGTATCGCCTTTTTGTAAATAGGGTGGAATCTTTATCATACTGAAAATTATATACCTCCAAAATAAATCCTTTTACCCGATTCTTTTGCTAATTTTCTCCTGTGGATTCATTGCAAAAAGCCATAGAAAATATTTCCCCACTTTCTCCCGGAAGTATGTCTTCGTTCCTGCAGGTATGGAAACACTGGTCAGTGCCCAAAGATCATTTGCTGCTGAGAGAACACAGTATTTCCGACTATATCTATTTTATCAAAAAAGGGATTGCCCGAATTTATTATCATAAGAATGATAAGGAGATCACCGAATGGATCGCCATGGATGAACAGTTCTTTTTATCCATCAGCAGTTTTTTTGAACGGAGACCCAGCCTCCTGGTCATACAAACACTGGAAGCTTCCGAGGTATACGGCATTCATCACAACGACCTGATGACACTGGCCGATCAGCACCATGACGTGGAAAGACTCCTGCGCAAAATGGTCACAACTTCACTGATCCTTTCCCAGGTAAGAATGGATTCCATCCAGTTTGAGACCGCCCAGCAGCGCTATGAACGATTATTGAATACCTCACCTCATATCATTCAACGGGTACCGCTGTCCTATATCGCCTCTTTTCTAGGGGTTACATTAGAAACATTAAGCAGGATCAGGTCCGGGAAGTAAGATTATTTGACAATTATCAAATCGGCCTGTTACAATCGAAAAGACCTTTACACCCTAAACGATTGTAATATGAAACTCATCCCCCTTGTAATTGTATCCTTAGTGATCTCCCTTCCTGCCAGCAGCCAAACCAATAAAGCAAAAGAGCTGGTATCCAAAATGACGCTGGATGAAAAAGTGAACCTGGTGGTAGGTATGGGCATGAATATACCCGGCATGAACACCGGCGCCCCGGTGGTAGGACAGACCATGGATAAAGTGGAAGGTGCTGCCGGAACCACTTTTGCTATTCCCCGTCTTGGGCTTCCGAATACAGTACTGGCAGATGGACCTGCCGGTCTCCGCATCAACCCCACCAGGAAAGATGATCCAAAAACCTATTATGCAACGGCCTGGCCGGTAGCTACTTTATTAGCTTCCACCTGGGATACCAAACTGGTGGAGCAGGTTGGTAAAGCAATGGGTAATGAGGTAAAAGAATACGGGGTGGATATACTTCTTGCACCCGGGTTGAACATACACCGCAACCCGCTGGGTGGCAGAAATTTTGAATACTATTCAGAAGATCCGCTGGTGTCAGGTAAAATGGCTGCTGCAATGGTGAATGGTATTGAATCAAACGGGGTGGGCACTTCGGTCAAACATTTTGCGGCCAATAACCAGGAATCAAACCGGAATACCGTAAATACCATCCTCAGCGAAAGAGCATTAAGAGAGATCTACCTGAAAGGATTCCAGATCGTTGTTAAAGAAGCACAACCCTGGACTGTGATGAGTTCTTACAATTATATCAATGGAAAATACACATCAGAAGATCATGAGCTGCTTACTACTATCCTGAGGAAGGAATGGGGATTTAAAGGTCTTGTGATGACCGATTGGTTTGGTGGTAAAGATGCCGTGGCACAAATGAAAGCTGGTAATGATCTGCTGATGCCGGGTACTCCTGCGCAAAAAAAAGCGATACTCGATGCCGTGAACAACGGGTCACTCGATATAAAAGTGCTGGATGAAAATGCAGAACGTATCGTACAATACATAATAGGTTCCCCGGCATTTAAAAAATATGCATTCAGTAATAAACCCGACCTGAAAGCTCATGCCGCCATTGCCAGACAAGTGGCAGCAGATGGAATGATCTTATTGAAAAACGACAATGCTGCCCTCCCTTTTGGCAAAGACAGTAAAAAGATCGCAGCATTTGGCAATACATCTTACGATTTTGTATCCGGCGGCACCGGCAGCGGTGATGTAAATGAAGAATATACTATATCACTGGTGCAAGGGTTAAGCAACGCAGGTTTGTCCGTTGAAGAAGAGCTGCAGTCTGTTTACAGTAATTATGTAACAGCTGAGAAAGCAAAACAGCCCAAAAAGAATTTCTTTGAAGAGTTTATGAACCCAACACCGAGAATTCCCGAGCTGACCATCACCGATGAAATGGCCAGCAAAAAAGCAGGAGAAGCGGATATTGCCCTGATCACTATTGGAAGAAATGCCGGCGAAGGATCTGACCGGAAAGTAGAAA
>JAEUVP010000116.1 GCA_016786805.1 Chitinophagaceae bacterium
AAAAATAATGAGCTTACTAAAAAAGAAAGCAGGAAATATTTCATGTGTTAAATCTGTATTATTACTGTTATCATTAAAATCCTTTCTTCTCCCCGATGTAGCTGTCAAACCATTCCAGGTTGGTCTGCATGGTTTTTAATATCATTCTGGGTTCCTGAGGGCCATGCGGTTGTCTTGGCAGGGCCAGTAAACGAACCGGTACATTTCGGCGGCGCAGGGCATTATAAAACATCACCGAGTTACTGAAAGGAACCCGCAGATCGGCTTCACCGTGTTGCAGCATTACGGGTGTTTTTACATTTTGTATAAACCGTAACGGGGAATGTGCATCATACTTACTCCAGTCATCCCAGGGGTTGGATTTGAAATAAGATGGTAAGAACCCTTCTATATCATCCGTAAGATTCTGATGAGCCAGGTCAACCACCGGCGCACCAATAGAAGCTACTTTAAAACGATCGGTATGCCCAACGATCCAGCTGCTCATAAACCCGCCATAGCTCCAGCCCATTACTCCCATCCTGTTTTCATCTGCTACTCCCATTTTAATTACAAGATCAACACCCGCCATCAGGTCCAGGTAATCTTTTCCGCCCCAGTCTTCCCGGTTAGCCGTTCTGAATTCAGTACCATAGCCGGACGAACCTCTGGGGTTAGGCCGCAACACTGCATACCCTGCTTCTGCAAAAGCAGCAATGGGATAAGTACCCTGGTTTACTGCAATACAGGTTTGTGAAAACACACCCGCCGGTCCTCCATGTACATTTAATATAAAAGGCACTTTTTGTCCCGGCCTATAATTGACAGGGTACGTAAGCAGTCCTTCAATTTCCCTTCCATCCGGCCCTTTCCATTTTACCAGTTCAGTTTTGGGCAATGGTTTGCTGGCCCAGCCCGCATTGATATCTGTGACTTTTACAGGAGAAAAGGCAGTCATCGGACTTATATAGACTTCGGGCAGTTTTGCTGTATTCTGTAATGTAAAAGCCATATGGCTTCCGGTTGAATTAATGGAAACACTACCCAACAGGTCTTTTGAACCCTTTGTCCATTCCGTAATTGATTTTCCATCTGCACTCAACAGGTAAATGCTGTTCAATGTTTTATTGGCTTCTGCCCATAATACATTTTTACCGTCGGCTGTCCAGCCAAAGATGCCGTTAGCACCAATACCTCCATTCTCATCCGGTGTGGCTTTCAGCCGCCAGCTTTTCCCATCCACCAGTGAATAGATCTTTGCATGCCGTGCACCCGACCAGTCAACAGGGTCAGTGGTACAGTAGTAAGCAATCAATTTTCCATCCGGGCTGAACAAAGGATTTGTTTCTCCGGCACCTGTGGCGGCGATTGGTTTAATAATTCCGCTCTCCACATCTATCAATGAAATATCACTATACATATTATCATTGACCTCCGGGGATTTTCCGTGACTGTAAGCAATGCTTTTACCGTCAGCACTCCAGTCGAATGCATTCACATTATAATTCTCTTTGGTTAGTTTCTTTTGTACATATTTTCCAGCCGTATCTTTCTGATTCAACCATAGAATATATAACCTGTTCTGTTTTATTTCTTCGTCCATATAATACCAATCATTCTTTGCCTTTTTATCTTTCTCTTCTTTACTTTCTGCCGGATCGATCATTACAAAAGCAATAGCACTACCGTCATGTCGCCACTGGTATTCACCCACTGCTGATTTTACATCAGTAATTTTTTCTGCCTCTCCGCCACCCACCGGTAAGATGTATAAATTGTTTTTTCCATCCCGGGATGAAGTAAAGGCGATCAACTTACCATCGGGGCTCCATTTTGGGTTGGAGGAGTTTTTATCTCCCTTGGTTAACTGAACCGCATTGCTGCCATCTGCATTACAAAGCCATACCTGGTTTATATATTCACTCCGGTCATCCGTCATCACTGCTTCCCGAACAGTGTAAAGCAGCTTAGTTGCATCAGGTGATACACGGGCAACTGTTATATTTTTTATTTTCAAACATTGTTCGGGGCTCCAGTTTGTTTGAGCTGAGCTGTTGTATGCAAAAAACAAAATACTAAGGACTACCAGGGCCTTTTTCATAAATGCAGTTTTAAAGTGAAAATATATTTATAACAGCGGTCGCATTACCCTTACTAATTTAAATCATTCTTATGGTGCTATCGCCCGATTTTTCTCTTTTAAGCGGTTGCTTTTTCCAATAGGTCAAACTTCTCCAGGCCCATTCCATCGGACCGAAGCGGAAATAGCGGAGCCAGGCATGGCTGTACAGGATTTGCAGGGTCCATACTCCTGCCACTACATAATATATTTCATGCCGCTGCAACTGACCATACTTACCCAATCCCACCCCATAGAAAAAAAGTCCGCATAGCAATGACTGCACCAGGTAGTTGGTAAACGCCATTTGTCCCACCGGGCGGAGCAATGCAAACAACCATTTAAATAAACCGGATTTATACAACAGCATGATCAACCCTAGTATACCAATGGACCGGAAGGTCCGGGATAATTCATAGGACGAGAACCAAACCTGTTTTGTATAGTCAAACCTGTTGAAGTTAGCTTCCAGCAACTCCTGTATACGGAACCAGGATACCGTTAAACCAACACCCAACCCCACAATGGTCATCCACAAGTAAGTCTTTACAGGTGCCTTCCCGGTTAATATGCCCATTTTTAAAAAAGCCATCCCGATAAACATGAACAGCATTACATCCCAGATACC
>JAEUVP010000119.1 GCA_016786805.1 Chitinophagaceae bacterium
GAAGTAAGAAAATACCGCCAGATCGATTTTATATTGCCCGGCCAGTTAGGGTTTTCTATTCTATTCTCCACCCTGTTTGGTATAGCCTTTACATTTTTTGGATTGAGAGAACAACTGGTACTGAAACGTTTTTATGCTTCACCGGTCAGCCGTATCAATATTCTTTTGGGTATTGGTATGAGCCGTTTGTTCTTCCAGTTAGTGAACGTGGTGGTGCTGATCCTGTTTGGCTATTTCTTCCTGGATTTTACCTTGCAGCATGGTGCACTGACATTTTTTGAAATGTTGCTTATGTCTGTCCTTATGCTCTTTTTGCTGATGGGGGTCGGCCTCATCTTCAGCAGCATTGTAAAAACAGATGCATCCATTCCGTTACTGATCAATTTATTCGGGTTCCCCCAGATGTTATTGTCCGGAACTTTTTTTACCATTGAAGTATTTCCCAAATGGCTGCAGGAAATCTGTTTTTACTTACCGTTAACCCAGTTCAACAATGCCATGCGAAAAATCTCTTTCGAAGGCCTAAGCATTTTTGAATGCTGGAAAGAAATCGGAATTCTTGGTGTCTGGATGGTTATTATTTATGCGATCCTGGCAAGGGTGATCCGCTGGCAGTAAACGTTGTTTATTGATTAATTGTATCGTTTAATTTTTTTGCTTTGAGATTATTGAAATTAGCCATCATCAGTTTTTTGTTTTTTTTCCTGCTGATCACAGGCATATCGCTTTTTATACCTTCTTCTGTACGCATATCGAGGGCGGTGGAAATAACTGCCCCGATGGATAAGATAATGGAACAAATTGCCCATGCAGAAAACTGGAAAAACTGGTATCCCGGTGCTGATTCATTACGACTGCTGATGATTGCCGGGGAGCCTAAAGGGGTTATTGCTGCGAACGATTCCATGCAGGGCTTGCAGATCATCGAAGTAAACGACAGTATAGTGATCGCTGCAAATGTGGGCAAGGGTTCTAAAGAAAACAAAACCGGCTGGAAGATCATGAGTGGCGGCAGCACCACTTCGGTGCAGTGGTATATGGATTTTCAACTCCGCTGGTATCCCTGGGAAAAATTCGCCAGCCTCCTGTTTGACAAACAATATGGTACACCCATGGAAATGGGATTAGGTAAGCTTAAGAAAATGTTGGAGAATAATTGACCAGTGGTAAGGGGTTTGCGCCAGATTCACTTAATTTCATAGTATACTTTAAAAACATAAACTATGTATATCAAATCTCTTCTGGTGTTAGTAGCCACTATAGCTACTATTTCTGTTACCGCACAAAATGGCCCCCGCCAGCGCAAAAGCCCACATGATACGGTAACCAGTGCAAATGCTTCTGTTACTTATGGCCGTCCTTTTAAAAATGGCCGTGTTGTATTTGGTACACTGGAGAAATTTGGTAAAGTATGGCGTGTGGGTGCTGATGAGGCCACTACCATTACCTTCAATAAGGATGTGAAATTCGGCGGTACTGGTGTTAAAGCAGGTACTTATACTTTGTTTGCGATTCCTAATGAAATGGAATGGACCATTATTCTTAATTCGCAGTTGGGCCAGTGGGGTGCTTTCAGTTATGAAAAGAATAAGGATAAAGATGTGGCGAAGATGAATGTAAAGGTGAAGAAATTGAGTACAACAGTGGAGCAACTCACCCTGCGGTTTGAAAAAAATAATTCCCTGATCATTGAATGGGATGACACACAGGTGGAAGTGCCGTTCAGTTTTTGATCTAAATAGAATGTATTTGAAAAGGGTTGCTATGGCAGCCCTTTTTTATGCCGGGAAACTGATCTTACCCATGGAAACATTGGGAATGCCCCTTCTTCCATCGCCGAATTTTAATTGCCCGCCTGCCACACACTCATTGGCGAGTAAAGCAAACAGCACCGCTTCTTTTGCATCGGGGTTAATAGCCAGGTCTTCTGTTGAATGAAAAGTGATGCCCGGCAACTGGTCCTGTATATGTTCCATCAGCAACGGGTTATGCATGCCACCACCACTGCAGTACACTACAAATTCTTCACCTTCAGGAAAACAGGTTTTAATACTCTTTACGATCATATCAGCGGAGAGGCAATTGAGGGTGGCCATAACATCTTCGACTGAAAGATGCATAGTGCCTGATCGTTCCTGTGCTGATCGTATGTAGGAGAGATTGAATAATTCGGGTCCTATCGTTTTAGGGAAAGGAGCGGTAAAGAAGGAATGATCTTTTAAGGCACTTAATAATTCCTCATGGATGGTTCCTTTTCTCGCCATTGCTGCATTTTCATCGAAATATTTTCCCGGCGAGTTTTTTTGTATCCAGGCATCCATTAAGGTATTACCCGGCCCCACATCCGTACTGAATACTTTTGCAGCATCTTTATCAGCCGGTAAAAAAGTGAAGTTGGCAATACCGCCGATATTCAGCATGATCCTGTTCTCACCAGCCTTGGAAAAAATAAGATAGTCACCATATACCGCTAAGGGAGCACCTTCACCTCCAGCAGCCACATGTTTTTGCCGGAAATCGCTGATGGTGATAATACCGGTATCAAAGGCGATATGGTCGCCATCACCTATTTGTAAAGTAGCATTCGGAAATTCCGCATGGCCATGTAATAGTTGGGGAGCATGATAAATAGTTTGTCCGTGACTGGCGATAAGATCTATTTGTTCGTTAGTATAGTTCCATTTCTTCAGGCAACTATTTATAATCGCAGCATGTTGTTGAGCCACCCATGCATTCAGTAAGCAAACCATTTCCAGGTTGGCATCTTTGCGGGAGAAAATACTTTTTAATTTTTCTTTGAAAGAAGCTTTATATGGTACGGTTTCAAATTCCACTAACTCCAGTTGGGTATTGCTGCCCTCGCCGCTGATCCGGCAAAGAGCAAGATCAAGCCCATCAAAAGAAGTTCCGCTCATCAGGCCAATGATCAGGCGGTTTTCCTTGCAGGCGATATCATACAGTCGTTGGATCTGTGTATTCATGAGGCTCAGTTTGTCGGTTTCGTGCAACTAAATTTACGATTTGTTGAGATTTTTTGCAGGTTTCGGTAAAAAAGATTGCAATTATTTGCTGATTTGAATAAAACAGTTTTAAATTAGATAATCACAACCAACGATCTGCTCTATGCTGAAAAGGGAAAGACAGGATTTTATTTTGCATGAAGTGAACCTCCACAACCGGGTGTTTACTGCTGATCTTTCCGAGGCTATTAATGTATCCGAGGATACCATCCGCAGGGATCTGCAGGAATTAGCGGATACCGGCAAGATCATTAAAGTACATGGTGGTGCCCTTTCGAAATCCTTCCAGGCCAATTTCAATGTCAACGGCGTTTATTCATTGGATAATAAAAAGGTCATTGCCCGAAAAGCAGTGACCCTTATTAAGGATGATATGTTTGTGCTCACCACTGGTGGCACCACGATCATCGAATTAGCCAAATCATTACCCGAAAATTTAAAAGCCACTTTCATCACTGGCAGTTTGCCCGCAGCGATGGAGTATGTGCATCACCCGAATATTGATATCATTTTTATTGGTGACCGTGTTTCCAAAAATTCAAGAATAACAGTCGGGGGTGAAGCGATCTCCCGCATCAAACAAATAAGAGCCGACCTGTGCATATTAGGCATCAATGCAATGGATGCCACGAATGGTGTAACGGATAATGACTGGGATGTGGTGCAGGTAAAACGGGCGATGATAGAGTCTGCTGAAAAAGTGGTGGCTTTATCGATTTCGGAGAAACTGAATTCATC
>JAEUVP010000129.1 GCA_016786805.1 Chitinophagaceae bacterium
TAAATAAGTAAGATAAGCCCACCAGGTGCGCCACCAGGGTGGCTTTACAATAATGTTTAACTCCGCTATCCTATCGCTCCATACACCCTGGCTGTTGCTGCCCTGCACTTTAAAAATATAACTGCCCGGCGGAAGGTGCAGGTAGGTGGCGGTACGTCTTGTGCCGCTTTCCACCCAATCTTTATCGATACCCACCAGTTGATACCGGTATTTATTTTGATTGGGCGCCGAAAAATCAAGCGATGAAAATTCAAGCGTTAAAATATCCTGTAAGTGGTTTAGTGTTATAGATGGTGTTTGTTCAATAGAATTTTTTAGTACGTTAGTTTCATCATTGGGCTGTACAGGCAAATTGCCTATCAAAATATTTGTAATAAAAACCTGCGGCTTAAAATTCTTTTCCAGAATTTCTTTGGGATCGAAAATATTTAATCCATTTACACCACCAAATGCCAGGTTACCATTGGGCATTTTTTTATAGGCGTTAGTATTAAATTCATCATCCTGCAAACCATCTTCTTTTGTAAAGTTTCTGAAAGTCCAGCTTTCTTTATTGCCATTCTTGGAATTGGATAAACAAAAAATTCCTTTGTTCGTACTACCCCAAATATTGCCAGCATCATCCGTTAATAAGCCATACACCACATTATCAGGCAAACCATTCTTTACGGTAAGATGAAAAAAATTCCCAGTAGATTTCTCCAACCGGTTTAGTCCTCCTCCTTTCGTACCTATCCATAAATAATTAGAATTAGCCGGGTCGTCTAAAAAGCAAGAAACATGATTATAGTTAAGAGAATTTGTATTACCAGTTGTATAATACCATTGGGTTTGTATTCCGGCATCAGGTGTTTTGGCCAACTGTACCTTAGCAAAACCATCTACCGTACCGATCCAATAGGTTCCATTTTTATCTTCATACAATGCTGTAGCTATGGCAAATTCTGATAATTTTTTTGGGGCATCGGTATTAATATTTATCGTTATTACTTTTTCAGTAACACTATTCAGCAACGTTATATTACCACCTAAGCCGGTGAACCAAATTTGATTTTTACTATCCTCTATCATGGGTTGTTTGGAACCCATTCCTTTGTAATTATTGATGTTTGGATAGGGTGTTAATTTTTTAGTAACAGGGTTGTACTTAAAATATCCTTTATCGTCGCTTTTCAACCAATAGTCATCGGTTTTTGCAATTAAAAGATTATCTATTTGTGTTACCTGTGGTAGGTTTGCAAAAGCATTTTCTTCAACTACTTTATTTTTACTTCGTTTCCACCTATAACCAACATCTCCTATAAAAAAATCGTCATCTGTGTTAGGCAGTATGTTATAAGTACTATACCCATAGAGCTGGGTATTAAATCTATCATTATCTACATTATACTTTCTTAATCCATAGCCTACAGTACCACACCATATTAAACCAGACTTGTCAAATATAAACGGGTAGATGATTCTTTTTTCAGGTAGTTTTAAACCCCATTGAATTCTTTTATCAGTTCCCCAGGCACTTACATCATAAAAAGATGTTTCTCGGTGGTGTTTATCCCATAAATTACTATTGGGTCTGAAAATAATATTGCCTTCCGGATTTTTATGGGTGTCAAATAAAGGTGTTATTTCCTTTCCGCTATATAAGTAAAGGTTGCTATTAATTAAAATATCTTCCCCGTTAGCTAAATACCCGTTGTTTAATAATTGGGCATTGGGCACTAATGTAAAACTGTTTTTTGTTGCATCAAATTTGTACACTGTACCATCCATACCACCAATCCAGGTAGTTGCATTTTTATCATTACCAATTCCATACACATTGGTATTGTTTGGCATTGCTACCGTAGTAATAACCGGAACTACATCTTTTTCAAAAAAATTATCCTTCAGTGTGATAATATTCAATTTACCATCATCAGCAGCTACCAGCATTCTGCCGTCCGGCGTTTCTTCCATGAATTTTATAACATTACCCGAAAGTCCAGTGGTATTTGCAGTACTATGTTTGATTCGTAAAAAATTACCGCTTTTCTTATCGTAAACGTTCAGTCCTTCATTTTCTGTACCCACCCAAATTCTCCCTTTACTGTCTTCAAAAAGCTTATTAATGCTATTACTGCTCAAGCTCTTATTATTAGAGGGGTCGTTGGTAAATACTTTAAAAGTATACCCATCGTATCGGTTAAGCCCATCTTTTGTGCCCACCCAAATAAACCCTTCTTTATCCTGCAAAATATCATATACCATGCCCTGGGACAAGCCCTGTGCGATGGAAATACTTTCGTAATCCTTCTCTTTTTGACCAGGAGCAGCCACGGCTATGCCGAAAAGAGTACTGGTAAGCAGTAGTTTAATATAGTTAATGGTGGTGGACACGTTGCTATAAAGTTAACCGTAACAACCTTTTATCGCTAAAAAGATTAAAACAAAAAAACCAGCCATGTTGAAAATGATGAATTTATCCTGTCGCTGCACAGTTTGTCCTATCAATTGCTGAAAACGTAAATCTTAATGGTTGGTTTGTACTCACAAAATTTTTCATTTGAAGTGAGCTTTGTAAAGGATTGCAACCGCAATCACTACCATCATTCACCAAAAAAATTCTAACATGAGACACAGATTTAATGCAAAGCTCAGCACATTCCTGCTCTTTATTATGCTGGCACCCTTCTGCGGCATTGGCCAAACGAAGAATGTGGTTTCCACCCACCGGGTATTCCCAAAAATGGATAAAGTAATGGAATTTGAAAAAGCATTGGCGGCACATGCCCAAAAATATCACAGCGGTGATGCCCATTGGAGGGTGTTTGAAATCCAAACGGGGCCGGATTTTGGTGGCTATCATATTACCGAAGGCCCTAAAAGCTGGGAATCTGAAGATGCGAGAGGAAATATTAGCCCCGAACATCAGGCTGACTGGAATAAAAATGTAGCTATTTATTTAACAGACAGGCAGTCGGCTGGCTACTCTGTTTACCAGGATTCATTAAGTACCGTGGCGCTGGGCGATTTTTCTGATAAAATCAATATTACCCATGTGTATCCAAAAGTTGGGCAATCGGATGAGGTGGTGAAGATTATAAAGAAGCTGAAAAAAAACTGGATTGCCGCAGGGGTTACTGTTGCGGTTTATACCGCCAGTTCTTCCGGTCCGGCACAATACACTTTAGTTACAAGGTACAAGCAGGGTTTAAAAGAAAGAGCTGCGGGATTTCGTAAGCCTTTTAAAGAAACCTATGAAGCTGTAAACGGCGAGGGTTCTTATGACCAATACCTGAAAGATGTGGCAGAGTATGTCCAGGAAAGCTGGAGTGAGTTACTCTTTTTACGAAAGGATTTAAGCTCGAAGTAAAACTATTCAGGATATAATCAGGCTGCAACCAGTCTCCGTTCTTTTCCATTATACCTGCGGGGGGAGTGAGTTAACTCACTCCTTCCCCGTTTTATCCTTACGAGGATAAAATAATATTAATCAGGTGAATTCACGATAATAAATATCTTATCTTTTACTGCCTGCTATTCCCCTATGAACACATGCTTTATTACAAACCCATAAACCACCAACATGGAAGTAAAGCACCATGCTAAAAACTCCCGAAAAAAATGCACCTGTTGCTTCCGGGAGTTTTTCATACTGTTTCTGATTGCAGACTGCATCGTTATTCAATTACCTGTTAATACATTTTAAAACAGCTTTATGAAAAGTAAATGGATCATCCTGCTGCTCTTTATCCGTGTATTTGCTTACGGGCAAGCGGACAGTACTGATATTATCGTACAGAAAATGATGAAGGATCAAAAAATTACCGGTCTTTCTCTTGCAGTTGTGAAAAACGGCAAGCCAATCGTAAATAAGGGATATGGTTTAGCCAACGTGGAGCACAATGTACCCGTAACTGCTGAGACCGTTATCCGGCTTGGCTCAGTAAGCAAACAGTTTTTTACTACTGCCATCCTGAAATTACAGGAAGAAGGAAAAATAAGCATTGAAGACTCTGTCCATACATTTTTTCCCGATGCGCCGGAAACCTGGAGACCGATCCTGGTCAAGCACTTAATGTCGCATACTTCAGGCTTGAAAAGAGAAAGCCCGGCTTATGATAATAATAAAATGATAAGCGATCTTGAAATTATTAAAGCGGCATATTCGTTGCCGCTGGATTTTAAAACCGGTGAGAAATACCAATACTGCAATCTTGCTTATTATATGCTGGCGCAAATCATCACACAGGTAAGCGGTATGCCCTGGCAGGATTATATACGGGAAAAACTATTTATCCCTGCCGGCATGAAAAACAGCGGTATGACAGATTTTTATCTCATTATACCCAACCGGGCCAGTGGTTATATGCATAAAAACGGGGTGCTCGTAAATGCAGATGCCATGTATGCCGTGCGGCCCAGCGGTGGTTTTCTTTCCACCAGCACCGACATGATATTATGGGATAAAGTGCTGCGAGAAAAAAATAGCATCCTGAAAAGAGAAAACTGGGACTTGTTATGGCAGCCGTTTATAAAAACATCCGATAAACCTGAATCTAAGGGATACTATGGCTTTGGATGGATGATTGATGAGTTAAATGGCCGTAAAATAGTTATGCACGGAGGTGCCAATACTGGTTTTCGTTCTTATTATACCCGTTTTGTAAATGATGGTTTATCCATTATTATAATGACGAATACAGATGAGGCCAATCCGGCAGCCATCGTCAGGACCTTATCAGATCATTATTTCAGAAATAAATAATTTTT
>JAEUVP010000161.1 GCA_016786805.1 Chitinophagaceae bacterium
AGGAAGATTCTTCGGTTAAAAAGAAAAAAGGGAAACAGGTGCCAGATTCCCTGCGAAAGGAAGACCCGAATGCTGACCTGCAGCATATGTCAATGGCGGAGATCGTATTGAAGTATGATCATGAAAATGATAACCGGGTGAAGGAAGAAAGAACAGCGGTGAAAAAAAGAGGTGAACCGGAAAGCCTGTTCTATTTATCAATGACGGAGGGAGATTTTAACCTGTATAATAATCTTATTCGTTCAAGAGTATTATCGGAAGTGCCATTTCTGTCGCCGGTAAGCTATAGCGGACTGGCAGCTTATAAATACAAGATCACCCACACAAAGACTGTTGGTAAACATAAGATATATACGATCAGTGTGAAGCCGAAGCAGCTCAGTAACGTAACGGTGGAAGGTGAGCTGACCATTTCCGACAGTAACTGGGTGGTATTAAAAGCAAGGTTCAGTTTGCCTTCTTACCATATACCGGAGTATGATTTTTTTGAAGTGAACCAGGAGTATAGTTTTATCAATGATACGGCCTGGATGATCAGCCGCCAGGAATTCACTTATTATTCAACACATGGAAAAGGTAAGCTGTCGGGTAAAACAGTGGCAAGCTATTTGGATTTTGAGTTCAACAAAAAATTTCCGCCCAAACATTTTGGTGTGGAAATAAGTGCCACCGCTCAGCAGGCGTATGATAAGGATAGTTTATTCTGGGAAAAAACAAGAACAGAGCCGCTGACCAGTAAGGAGGTCCGTTTCATTCAATACAAGGACAGTATTTACCGGGCCACACATTCAACGACCTACCTGGATTCCATTGACCGGCTGACCAATAAAGTGACCTGGAAGAAATTATTATTATTCGGCCAGTCATTTTATGACCGTGAAAAAGAACGCACCTGGTATTTCCCGGCACTGACATCTTTGTACCAGCCTATCCAGTTTGGAGGTGCCCGGGTACAATTGGGTGCAGGTTATAACAGGATCTATAAATCCAAAAAGACATTATCTGTTTCAGGTGATATCAGCTATGGTTTTCGTAATAAGGATGTGAACGGAAATATAAGCTTATCGAAAATGTATAATCCTTTCAACCGGGCTTTTTATCGTTTTGATGCCGGACGGGATTTTGAATACATCTTTGAAGGTGATGCCTGGATCAATATGATCAAACGGAGTAACCAGTTTTTGAATAATGCCATTGGCATTGGTCATGGTGCAGAACTGGTGAACGGGTTATTCTTATATACGGATTTTGATATTGCCCTCCGCCGTTCGCTGAGTAATTACAAGACCAATTCCAAAATTGATAGTCTCTTTGATGACCTGCTGGATGGGGATAACCAGGCACCGGCTTTTGAACCGTATAATGCAGCTTATGGAAAAATAAGGATCAGCTACACGCCCCGGCAGCGGTATATCCGGGAGCCGAGAGAAAAAATAATACTCGGTTCCAAATGGCCCACGTTCTATGTGGAATGGCGAAAAGGAATACCCGGCTTTATCAACAGTAAAGTGGATTTTGATTATCTCGAGTTTGGTCTTCAGCAGCAACTGAAATTAGGTATTGCCGGTATCTCCAGGTACACGATCCGAAGCGGCAGTTTCCCCACTAGAAAAGACCTGCGGACGATCGATTATAAATTCCAGCGAAGGGGTGACCCGCTTTTGTTCCTGAACCCGAATGAAGCCTTTCAGTCACTGGATTCAACCTTCCCGGTATTTGATCGTTTTTATGAGGGACATTACCTGCACGAATTCAACGGGGCACTGATCAATAAAATTCCTTTCCTGAAAAAATTACAATTGCGGGAAGTGGCCGGAGCAGGTTTCTTAATTGCCCCTGAACGTAACCTTCGGTATGCAGAATTGTTTGCCGGTGTGGAACGGGTTTTCAAATGGCCGTTCAACCCTATTTATAAATTCAAGCTGGGTGTTTATGTGGTTGGATCAGCCGCTAACCAGTTCCGCAATCCTGTTCAGTTCAAAATTGGAATTATGAGCTGGGATAGGAAACGAAACAAGTGGATATAATTTCAACTAAGCGTCCAGCAATCTTCGGTGATAGTTTATCTGGCCAAGATGATAGATGAGATGACCCAGCAGGTGCACTAAGAAAAAGCCGGTGGTCATGTTGTAATCAAAGACCCGTGCCGGGTAGTCTTTATCTAATTTTTCCGGGGTTAACTGGTCAAGTGTGTCGTTCACAACAAGTATGGTGGCATCCAGCATCATCAGTAATTCGCTGCGGGGGATATTCTTTTGCGAAAACTCCAGTTCCCGGTTCCGGATATAATCCGTGCCGCCTAATTCTTTTCCCAAATACGTATTGAGATTGCCGATCAGGTGCAGGCAGAGATTACCGGCTGAATTACTAATTCCTCTTTCGACGAGCCAGAGTTTATCTTCTTCCTGGTAGGATTCAATTTCCTTTTTCAATTTTCCCAGTTCCCGTTGGAATAATGTTTTGAGTGTAGGTAGCAGCATTTTTATGATGGAGAATGTTATATCAATATTTATATTCTATTTCAAAAGCAAGATCCTGCGGTATGATAGGGGGAGTAAAAGGACTTCCGGAATCAAATACTGCTTGCCAGATATTCGATGAATTATATACTATAGCATTCCATCCCGGCTGACCTCTTGAACCTTTAACTTTTACGGTTGGAGAGAAACCGTAGGCCCCGCTGCTTGCATGCGCCTGCCACACTACCCAATAATTCCCGGGTTGAAGGGTTGCTGTTATATTAGCGGATAATTTCCAGATAGGTCTTGTTGCAGTTGGTATTACACCCGGTGCAGGAACAGCACTGTTCTGGATGGCGTAGGTCATACTGTCAATCGCTGAACTGAGAACATTTGTAGTAAGATCACCTGCAATTACAGTGGAGCCGGCAACAGAAGGATTCCCTTTCCACAATTGAATACGTAATTCATCAAAAGGATTTGAAGTACCCGGACCAACAAATACATACACAGAAATCTTTGAAACATTCCAGGTCTGCCCGGGCGGAACAGTAAAATCATCGGCCGGTTTGTAATTAGAGAACGCATCATAATGACAAGCGATACCTAAATTCTGGTTTGATAAAGCTGTGTTGCCTGCATCATTCTGAGATTCACTCCAGTTATACCCGGCAGGGGCTGTCACGCCGCTGTTAGATACATTACCGGTTGATAAAATTCCGTTCTTATAAACAGCATCAGTTAATGCTGGAGGGTTGGATGGCTCATTCGCACTTTTATTACAAGCAGCAGGAATAAGGAAAAGCAGATAAAGGCCAATCTTTTTCATATGCAGGTTTATGAAAGACGAATGTATTAAAAACTACAGGCTTCGGTTTATTTATTCAAAAAAGTATAAATGATACGCAAATGTAACAACCGGGAGAAGACTTTATCATTCCCATAGTTCATATAATTGGTCAACCCGTGTTTGTAATTGAAACCAATGCCCCATTTTTTTCGTGATACCGTTGCCCCCATCGTGATCCGGAAATCATTTACTTCGGGTTCACCGCCTGATTTGCCAATGATATACCGCTGCCCGCCCGGATCGGTATAATCAAAATCATCCCCGACGGATAATTTGCTGGTATAGTCAATGCCGCCGTGC
>JAEUVP010000207.1 GCA_016786805.1 Chitinophagaceae bacterium
GGAAGAAGTTACAGCCGGTTACCGTTTTCATTCATTAATCTTGGCGAAGGCAGCACACCAACTACCACAACCTATGATAACTCTGTAAGAACATCGGTTTCACAAGAGCAAAATGAAAATAAGCGTTTCCAGCAGGATCATTACCTCACATTTGATAAACGATTTGGAAACGGGCATTCAATAACTGCGGTGGCTGGTTTTACAACGCAATATGAATATGGTTCATCTGTTTCAGGAACCAGGAGAGATACAGCGATCAATGTACCTGACAACCCTGATTTCTGGTACCTGGGTATTGTAAACCTCAATAACCCAATTTTGAATGCAGGTGCTGGTTACGAACGGTCACTGTTCGGTTCATTTGTAAGGGCTGCTTATTCTTATAAAGGTAAATATCTTGTCAACGGTACATTCCGAAGGGACGCCTCTTCCAAATTTGCACCTGAAAACAGGTGGGCCAGCAGCGGTAGTTTGGGGCTTGGCTGGGTAATCAGTGATGAAGACTTTTTCAATAAAGTAAAAGGGATAGATTTCCTGAAAGTAAAAGCATCTTACGGTACTGTTACCAACTCAAACGGTATTCCGGATAATTTGTATCAGCCGGGAATTCAAAATGCTTCTACGGCAGTGTTTGGTGATAATGTATATACTTCCATCCAGGCAGCGTATGAACCAGATCCGAATATAAAGTTTGAAGTAGTCAGGGGTTCTGATCTGGGCTTCGAAACAAGGCTATTACAAAACAGGCTGAGTATTGATTTTACCCGTTACGACAGAAAGACATCAAGGATACTGACATTGGTTCCACGGCTGGCAACAGCTAATAACTCAGATGTTTCGCTGTATACGAATCTTGGTGAAATATCCAATAAGGGTATTGAGATCAACAGTACCTGGACTGATGGGATAGGAAAGGATTTCAAATATTCTGTTAGTGCCAATTTTAGTTATAACAAGAATAAGGTAGAAGCAATTGGTGACAAATTTGATTTTCAGATTACCGGAAACGGCGGTGTGAACTTAACAACCACCGGCCAGTCCATCGGCTATTTCTATGGATATACACAGGTAGGCGTTTACCAGTCTACTGCCGACCTTGCTAAAATGCCGGGATTTGCTAATTCCTTACCGGGAGATATTGCGTATGCAGATATTAATGGCGATGGTGCGATTACTCCAGCCGACAGGGGCTATATCGGATCACCATTTCCTGATTATAATTATGGGGCCAGTATTTCTTTAGAGTATAAGGGTTTTGATATGGATATACAGGGACAGGGATCTGCGGGCCACAAAATCTATACGCAACGGCGCACATCCACATTCGCTGTATTGAATTATGAGACCATGCGGTTGAATGCATGGACCGCACCCGGAACCAGTAATATTGAACCGATCATGGATAACACCCGTGGTAATAACTTCCTGATGAGTACGTATTACCTGGAGCCGGGTGATTTCTTCCGGATCCGGTTGCTGCAGTTTGGCTATACGTTCAGGCAGTCATTTATTACAAAAGCAGGTATTCAAAAAGCAAGATTTTTTATCAGTGCCCAAAACCTGAAAACATGGAGTAAGGTAACCGGCTATTCACCCGAGCCACTTATTGGCAGTATAATCGGGGGTGGTGCTGATAACGGAGCTTATCCTGTTCCTGCTATTTATTCATTAGGTCTTAATCTAACTTTCTAAATTTTGGCATATGAAATCATTTAATAAATTTTATACTGTTGTTGTATTGCTGCTGATCAGCAGCAGTATTGTAACTGTCACCGGTTGTAAAAAATTCCTGGATACACAGGCGCAGGGTTCTTACAATCTTGAGAACTATCCGTATCCCGGCGGTTCTGGTCCTTATGATCAATTTATTTTTGCAGCGTATAATGACCTGCGCAGTTTTAATGTGCACAGCCAGTCGTTTATCACTGCTTCCAGTATCCGCAGTGATGATGCGGATAAAGGAAGCACACCAGCTGATGGAGGTGCCAATGCTATTGATATGGACAACTTCCCTGTACAACCGAGCAATGGTTTTTGTAATACCTTATGGACCGGTTATTATGCATTGATCAATAAATGTAATACCACCATTTCACAGGTAGTTAATAATGCGGCTATTGTTGCACCGGCTCAAATAAAAGATCAAACAATTGCTGAAGCTAAATTTATCAGGGCTTATGGTTATTTTAATCTTGTTCGCTTTTTTGGAAGAGTTCCGCTGGTAGATACCGGAATTTCAGGTAATATTCCTCAAAGTACGGCGGCACAAGTGTACGCATTCATAGAAAACGATCTCAATTTTGCTGCTGCCAACCTGCCGCTGAACTGGGACCCTAAGTTTGTGGGAAGGGCAACCAGTGGTGCTGCCAACGGGCTGCTGGCCAAAGTATATCTTACCCAGCAAAAATGGGCACAGGCAATGGCTGCTGCCAATGCAGTGATGACATCGGGCCAGTATGACTTAAGCACTACCTACGATAAAATTTTCCGTGAAGAAGGAGAAAATAGCAAAGAATCTGTTTTTGAAGTACAGGCAACGGCATCAGCAGCTATACAAACAGCCAATGGGGTTCAATATGCACAAATACAGGGCATCAGGGGTACCGGTGTCTGGGACCAGGGATGGGGATGGAATTCGCCCAGCACTTTTTTAGAAGCAGCCTACGAACCCAATGATCCCCGGAAGAACAGAACGATCATGTACACGAGTACCGCCACCACCACCTATCAAACTATCTACGGAGAAAATCTGCCGGTTGGTTTGCCTAATCCGCGGTATAATAATAAAGTGTACACCAATCCTGCATTGCGTTCATCTTATGGCAACCGCTTTGGTTACTGGATGAATGTTCGTATTCTTCGTTACGCAGATGTGGTGCTGATGTATGCTGAAGCAGCGAATGAGATTGGAGGCACCGCAAACACCACTGCTGCATTAGCCGCTTTGAATTCCGTACGGGCAAGAGCAAGGAATGGTAACAACAGTATATTACCGAATGTGACTGTCACCGACCAGGCTTTACTGCGGGATGCTATCCGTAAAGAACGCCGGGTGGAACTTGCAATGGAGCATGATCGTTTCTTTGATCTCGTAAGATGGGGCATTGCACAAGATGCTTTACAGGCAGCGGGCAAACCCAACTTCAATAACAGCCGTGATGTGTTGTTGCCGATTCCGCAAACACAAATAGACCTGAGTGCAGGTGTATTGACCCAAAACCCGGGTTATTAATTGTCTGACTTTTAAAAATGAAACAAATGAAATTTCTAAAATCATATAGTCTATATCGTGTTGCTGGTATAGCATTCATGTTGCTGGCTTTCACTTCCTGCAAAAAAGATGGTAATCCCAATGATCTTCCCGACGTTGATCCATCTGTTTATGCAGGTACCATTGATGGCTTTAACAGCTCCGACGAAGTCTTTCCAGAAAATCTTATAGCGTACTGGAGTTTTGATGACACAAAAAATGAAATGAAAACAGGTACAGCCCCTTTCTCTTCTTTAAATGATAGTTATGTGGCAAGTGCGGTGAGAGGGAAGGCTCTGAGCCTGGCTGCGGGATTTGTTTATTATAAAACACAATTCCAGGCATTCAAAACAGATTCGTTAAAGAACTGGAGTATCAGCACCTGGGTCAAAGTGAAAAACAACGGCTCAAAAAGAACGATGCTTTTCCAGATGGCCAGGCCGGGTGTATTTAATGGCAATATTAATTTTGCTTTAAATACAAATGGTTACCCTGCCACTAACGACTCTACGTTGCGGATACAGCCAACCTTTTCAACAATAGGTGGAGGCACGCAGGATAACCTGAACAATGCTGCCGGGCAGGACAAAGCTAACCTGAATGACTGGGTTCATATCGTGTTAACCTATGATTTCAGCACCGGTGTATTTAATAACTGGATGAATGGGCGAAAAGTAGGCAACTTCCCCAACCGTGGTACTGGTAATAATAACTACAAATCATGGGAACCCAGTGAGGTCTTCTTTGGGGCTAATTATAATGCAGCCGGTATGCCGGTGAATGCTGATGTGAATTTTGCACCGATGACAGGACAGATTGATGAGGTCCGTTTCTATAATAAAACCCTTCCCGATGCTTTTATCAGAGCATTGTATAACCTGGGTAAGGCCAATAAATAATTGTTCACACAAAAAGGTGTGTCACTGCATTGGCAGGACACACCTTTTTATTTTAAACGGCACAACATGAAATATATCTTCTATAGCCTGGTTGTTATTTGTGTAACTGCCTGTTCTGGTTCCAAAACGACATCCGTAAAAAATGATACAGGTATATTCTCATCGAAAGCCGACGAAGAATTATTTACCGAAGTGCAAAGGGGGACCTTTTCGTATTTCTGGGATGGGGCAGAGCCTAACAGCGGACTGGCCAGGGAACGCTATCATGCTGATAATATATACCCGCAAAATGATAAGCATATTGTTACAAGTGGTGGCGGAGGCTTTGGAGTGATGGCCATTCTAGTTGGTATTGAAAGAAGATTCATTACAAGAGAAGAAGCTGTACAGCGCCTGGAAAAGATCATCGGGTTTTTAGAAACAGCGGATCGTTTTCATGGCGCATGGCCGCATTGGCTGAACGGGGAAACAGGGAAAGTAAAACCGTTCAGTCGTTATGATGATGGCGGTGACCTGGTAGAAACATCTTTCATGTTGCAGGGTCTGCTTTGTGTCCGCCAGTATTTTCAGCAGGGCAATGAAAAAGAAAAGGCACTGGCAGCCCGGGCGGATAAACTCTGGAAAGAGGTGGAGTTTGATTGGTATCGAAACGAAAAAAATGTATTGTATTGGCATTGGAGCCCGAATAACGGGTGGAGAATGAATTTTGCTGTGCATGGTTATAATGAGTGTTTGATCATGTATGTGCTGGCTGCCTCATCACCCACACATGGCGTGCCTTCAGAAGTATATCATGAAGGGTGGGCGGAAAATGGAAAGATCAATGAAAAGCCGGCCTATTATGAAGACATTAAACTTCAAATGAACCACCAGGGTGATGCGGGCAACAGCGGCCCTTTGTTTTGGGCGCATTATTCTTACCTGGGTTTAGACCCAAGAGGCTTGAAAGATAATTATGCAGACTACTGGAAGGATAATACCAATCATGCACTCATTCATTATAAATGGTGTGTCAATAATCCCAATAAGTATAAAGGATACGGCCCCAATAGCTGGGGATTAACGTCCAGCTATTCAATGAAGGGATATGCAGGGCATGCACCCACTGAAAAGAGAGATTTGGGTGTTATTTCACCCACCGCAGCTTTATCTTCTTTTCCGTACACGCCCAATGAATCCATGGCGGCTATGAAACATTGGTACAATACGATGAAAGATAAACTCTGGGGGCCCTTTGGTTTTTACGACGCCTTCAGTGAAACAGCTAACTGGTATCCGACCCGTTACCTGGCTATTGACCAGGGGCCCATCGTGGTGATGATGGAAAATTACCGCAGTGGCTTGATATGGAAATTGTTTATGAGCTGCCCGGAAATAAAACAAGGGTTAAAGAAATTAGGCTTTCAAAGTCCGCATTTGAAATAAACAAGGGCGGCTACAATATTTTGCAGCCGCATTTTTATAGTAAGAAGCATGCCCACTTTTGCAGAACCCGGCTATATTGTTGGCTATCTTTACCGGGCCATTTTCTGCAGTACTTAAAAATAATAACCATTGAAAGCATTCATTTTTGCCAGTTGCGGTTTATTATTACTAACAGCTTGTTCTGTAACACAAAAAAGCAAGACAAACGTGAAGTTTGCCAAAAACCCTGTTGTTGCCCATCGTGGCGCTTTTAAAAAGAATGGCTTTCCTGAAAACTCAATCGCTTCGTTGCGGGAAGCGATCCGTTTAAAATGTACCGGCTCTGAATTTGATGTGCGGATGACAGCCGATGATTCACTGATCATTAACCACGACCCGCATTTCAATAAACTGGAGATCGAAAAAACAACCTATGGAGAATTGAGCCAATACAGATTATCAAACGGCGAAAAACTGCCCACGCTGCGGGAATATCTGCTGGCGGGCCTTGAGGCTAATGATTTAACCCGGCTGGTACTGGAGATCAAACCTTCCGGCATTAGTAAAGAAAGAGGCAAACAGATTGCTGAAAGATCAGTTGCTTTGGTAAAGGAATTGAATGCCACTTCGATGACGGTGTATATTAGTTTTGATTACGACATATTGAAGAAAGTGATCGAAGTTGACTCCGCAGCATCAACACAGTATCTGAACGGGGAAAAATCACCGGAGCAATTAAAAACCGATGGGATAGCCGGAGCTGATTATCATTTCTCTGTTTTTAAAAAAAATCCTGATTGGATAGGCCAGGCTAAAAAGTATAAACTTATTTTAAATGCCTGGACGGTGAATGATGCTGAGACAATGGATTGGCTGTTAAAAAGTGGGTTTGATTTTATTACCACGAATGAACCGGAACTGTTGCTGGAGAAAACCAGGAAATAGGAAGCTATATTTAGTTTATATAAAGGTTTGCAATAAATACTACAGCATGAAAAAGATCACTATTAGCTTTTTTGTTGCCGTTTCTCTTTTAGCAGCATGCGAAGGTAAAAAGGAAGAAGGTTTACAGGATAAACAACTTGTTACAATCAGTAAAACAGTTTTGCTGGATAAGATTAAAGGAGGCTGGGCGGGTCAAACCATTGGTGTTACCTATGGTGGTCCTACTGAATTCAAATACCTGGGGACGATGATACAGGACTACCAACAGATTGCCTGGCCAGACGGTTATATCAAACACTGGTATGAAACTTCTCCCGGACTATATGATGACATCTATATGGACCTGACTTTTGTGGATGTATTTGAAAGAGTGGGATTGGATGCGCCAGTGGATTCCTTTGCCATGGCATATGCCAGGGCTTCTTATCCATTGTGGCATGCCAATCAATCGGGGCGGTATAATATTTTACAGGGTATCACGCCGCCACAATCCGGCCATTGGTTAAATAACCCGCATGCAGACTGTATCGACTTCCAGATTGAAGCCGATTTCGCAGGGCTGATGTCACCGGGCATGCCTAATACAGCTGCAGCTATTTGTGATAAGATCGGTCATATCATGAATTATGGAGACGGCTGGTATGGTGGTGTATATATTGCTTCCATGTACAGCCTGGCATTTGTATCCCCGGATATCAATTTCATAGTGAAAGAAGGATTGAAGTCAATTCCGGCAGAAAGCCAGTTCTATCAATGTATGAACGATGTGATTGGCTGGCATCAGCAATATCCTGATGACTGGAAAGCTACCTGGTTTGAGGTACAAAAGAAATGGACTGAAGATATTGGTTGTCCTGATGGTGTGATGAGCCCATTCAATATTGATGCAAAAGTGAATGCTGCATATGTTATCATCGGGTTGCTGTATGGCAATGGCAATTTTGAAAAAACCATGAATATCGCAACCCGCTGCGGACAGGATTCGGATTGCAATCCTTCTTCCGCCGCTGGTATCCTGGGAACCGTAATTGGGTACAAGAATATCCCGGAGCAATGGAAGAAAAATTTATATGAAGTGGAAGATATGTCGTTTAAATACACCAGTATCTCGCTGAATAATGTATATGCAATTGGTAATAAGCATGCCACTGCTATTATTAAAAAGAATGGTGGCTCAGTAAAAGATACCAGTGTTACCATCACTTATCAAACACCCAGGCCGGTAAAAATGGAAGAGTCCTTTACAGGCCTGGTACCGAAATCGAGGAACAGGATCGGTAAAACATTAGCTGATACACTGAGCTATACATTTGAAGGAACAGGAATAGTTATTACAGGATATTGCACTAACTCCTGGGAAAAGATCACGGATGTGGTATTCAATATTGAAGTGAGCTTGAATGAGAAAAAAGATACATTGTCTATGCCCTTCAATTATTTGTCAAGACGGAATGAGATTTTCTGGAAATATAATTTACCTGCTGCTAAGCATCAGCTTCAGTTCAGGTTACTCAATCCCAATAAAATCTCGGATGTGGTACTGAATGAAGCCATTATTTACGGTGAGAAACTAAAACCCTGATTTTTAATACGAATAGTAAATTATATACGGGATGAAAAATGTGCTGCTTAAAAAAATACCGCTTTGTACGGCATTGTCATTACTAGTTGTTGTTGCCTTTTCACAGAAAAAAACTATTGATCAGAAAGTTGATTCTGTTTTAAAACTAATGACACTAGAAGAAAAAGTGGGTCAGATGAACCAATACAATGGCCCCTGGGCAGCCACAGGCCCATTGACAAATGACGACAACCTATTATCACAGATAAAAGAAGGGAAGGTCGGGTCCATGCTGAATGTGACCGGTGTGGCAAGAACAAAAGATCTGCAGCAACTGGCCCTGCAGTCAAGAATGAAGATTCCTTTATTATTCGGGCAGGATGTGATACATGGCTATAGAACTATTTTCCCCATTCCATTGGGTGAAGCAGCCAGTTGGGATATACCTGCAATGGAGCAGTCTGCCAGGGTTGCTGCCACGGAAGCATCAGCCGTAGGTGTACACTGGACCTTTGCCCCGATGGTGGATATTGCCCGTGACCCCAGATGGGGAAGAGTGATGGAAGGCGCAGGCGAAGACCCCTATCTCGGTTCGCTGATCGCCAAAGCAAGAGTAAAAGGCTTCCAGGGAAAAGGATTAGGTAACACAGATGCTGTAATGGCCTGTGCCAAACATTTTGCAGCCTATGGGGCCGCCATTGGCGGCCGGGATTATAATTCAGTGGATATGAGTTTGCGGATGCTCCATGAAATTTACCTGCCGCCGTTTAAAGCAGCGGCAGATGCAGGTGCTGCCACATTCATGAATTCATTTAATGATCTGAACGGAATTCCTGCTACCGGGAATAAATATTTGCAACGAGACCTCTTAAAAGGAGAGTGGAAATTCAAGGGTTTTATAGTGAGTGACTGGGGCAGTGTGGGAGAAATGATCAATCATGGTTTTTCAAAAGATAATTATGAAGCAGCCATGCAGGCAGCGAATGCCGGCAGCGATATGGATATGGAAAGCCGTAGTTATATCAAGCACCTGGTTACACTGGCAAAAGAAGGGAAAGTAAAAATGGCTGTGATCGATGATGCGGTAAGACGTATTCTGAAAAAGAAATTTGAAATGGGGTTATTTGAGGACCCTTTTAAATATTGTAATGAAGAAAGAGAGAAGGCACAATGGAATAATGCGGAGCATATAATAGCGGCAAGAGATATGGCGAAAAAAAGCATAGTGCTTTTAAAGAACGATAAACACTTACTACCTCTTACTAAACAAACTAAAAAGATTGCACTCATTGGACCTTTTGCCAAGGCAAAATCAGATAACAATGGTTTCTGGAGTTATGACTGGCCGGATGATACGGCAAGAATTTCTTCTCTATGGGAAGGTGTAGAGAAAAAGATAAGCGCCGGTACAAAATTATTATATGCCAAAGGCTGTAACATTAATGATACAGTAAGAACTGGTTTTGCTGAAGCAGTCGCTGCGGCTACTGAAGCAGATATTGTAATTATCAGTGTGGGTGAAGCAAGGGATATGAGCGGAGAAGCCAAGAGCAGGAGCAGTATCCAGTTGCCCGGTGTGCAGGAAGAATTGATCAAAGCCGTAATGGCAACCGGTAAGCCAGTGGTAGTGATGATCAGTGCAGGTCGTCCACTGATCTTCAACTGGACAGCCGATCATGTTCCTGCGATAGTATATACATGGTGGCTGGGAACCGAAGCGGGTAATGCCATGGCGGATGTACTGTTTGGTGATTATAATCCCTCCGGTAAATTGCCTATGAGTTTTCCCAGAACTGAGGGGCAAATTCCGATCTATTATAATTACTATAATACAGGTCGCCCTGCAACGAGTGACAGTGATCGCTTTTATCGTTCGGCTTATATTGATCTTTCTATTCACCCTAAATACCCGTTTGGTTTTGGGCTTGGCTACTCAAAATTTGAATACAGTGAGATCAGGCTGAGTAAGAAACAATTCAAACCCGGAGAAAAAATGGATGCGATTGTTACAGTGCGAAATACAGGTGAGTATGATGGCGAAGAAGTGGTTCAATTATATATAAGAGATATCACCGGATCGGTAGTAAGGCCGGTAAAAGAATTGAAAGGATTTCAGAAGATATTACTGAAAAAAGGAGAAGCAAAGGAGATACGGTTTACGATTGGTGCTGATGACCTTCGTTTTTACAATGATAAGTTGCAATATATTTATGAACCGGGGGAGTTTACATTGTTCATCGGTGGCAGCAGTGCTGATGTGAAAGAAGCTGCTTTTAAATTACTTTGATAAAATGAGAAAGAGGGTCGCTTATATTTTATTATATGTCTTGATCCTAATAGCAACAGGCAGTTGCTCCTCCGAAAGCAATACGGGTTCCACAACAAAAGACAGTATGATCTCCTGCGAACAAAATCTTCCTTCCCGGCTGGCAGTAAAGAGTAATGATAGTTTGACAATCTCAGGTGAAACAACGTCAACTGAAGGAATGGTTTGGATCAAAGGAGGTGAATATATGATGGGGGCTGCTGATGGAGAAGGTAAGCCGGACGAGTATCCTCAACATAAAGTAAAACTGGATGGATTCTGGATTGATATCACCGAAGTGACCAATGCGCAGTTCAAAAAATTCACTGATGCGACAGGTTATATCACAACAGCAGAAAAGAAACCGGATTGGGAAGAATTAAAAAAGCAATTACCACCCGGAACCCCTAAGCCCGATGAAAGTATGCTGGTTGCCTCCTCCTTAGTATTTACCCCTCCTTCTTTACCTGTTCCTTTGAATGATGTGGCACAATGGTGGAGCTGGAAAGAAGGAGCCGACTGGAAACATCCGCAAGGTCCGGGAAGTAATATTGAGGGAAAAGATAATTACCCGGTTGTTCACATCTCCTGGTACGATGCAGTAGCTTATTGCAAATGGGCAGGTAAACGATTACCCACCGAAGCTGAATGGGAAATGGCAGCAAGGTCTGGTACTGATAATAAATATACCTGGGGTAATGAAGATCCTGAAAAAGGTAAACCTAAAGCCAATACCTGGCAGGGAAGCTTCCCGGATAAGAATACAGGGTGGGATCAATTCAACAGGTCTTCCCCGGTAAAATCATTTGCAGCAAATGGGTTTGGGGTATATGATATGGCGGGTAATGTATGGGAATGGTGCAGCGACTGGTACAGGCCGGATCATTATTCTTCCAAAAAAAAGATGCTGGTGGCTAACCCCAAAGGTCCCGAATCAAGTTATGATCCGATGGAGCCAACCATACCCAAAAGAGTGGTCAGGGGAGGTTCTTTTATGTGCCATGCATCTTATTGTAAGGGATACAGGGTTAGTGCCCGGATGAAAACCTCTCCCGATACCGGTCTTGAACATACCGGTTTTCGCTGTGTAAAAGACAGCATTCCCGGCAAATGAAGCTAACTTATTTCACTTCTTCAAAATCGATATAATCACCGCTGGGAGTTTTGGAATTCTTATTGTTATCGGCATAAGCAGCAGAAGGTTGTGACTGAGCTTGTTGCTGCTGGTATTGCTCGTTCATTTTTTCCTGCATTTCCCGGAAACCCTTTTTGATCGTCCTGGTGGTTTTGTACACAGGTATGACCAACTTAAAGATGAACTGGTACAGGAACCAGATCAGCAGGGCATACAAAACATATTTCATACGGTAAAGATAGTACGGGCTGGCGGGCCACCACCGGTTTTTGGATATGGTTTACCGAAATCTTAACCGGCAGAGAGTATTTGGGTGATAAAGGGTATTTCCCTTACATTTGCAGCGGAAATAGCAGATAGAAGGGAACGAGGCCGTTCCCTTCTTCTTTTGTATACTATGAACAGCGAATCTCAAATACAGGCCCTGGAGCAGAAAGTGGAGGCATTGATCAGCCCGGAACCCGGATTTTTCCTGGTGGAAGTGAAGATCAAACCCACCAATAATGTGAAAGTGTTTATTGACGCCGACCAGGGAATCAGTATTGACAAACTGGTGCAGCTGAACCGGAAACTGTACAAAGATCTTGAAGAGAACAGTTTTTTCCCGGGGGGAGATTTTTCCCTGGAGGTATCCTCTCCCGGCCTGGACGAGCCCTTGAAGATGCATCGCCAGTATACCAAGAATATCGGCCGCTTCCTGGAGGTACTGACCAATGAAGGAGAGAAAAAGGAAGGAAAATTGCTGCTGGTGAAGGAAGGAGAGATCGTGTTGGAAGAAGAAAAAGGAAAGAATAAGAAAAAAGAGATAGTGCAACATACTATCCCATTTGATCAAATAAAAACAACAAAAATTCAAATTAAATTCTGATTGAGGCTGGGAGGACCAGCCCTGATCCCGGTACATACCGGGGCAACAATCAAAAAAACGTAAATCTTTTTTTGCTATGGCAAGTATCAATCTTATTGAGGCATTCCAGGAGTTCAAGGATGCGGAAAATATTGACCGCCCCACGATGATGAAAGTGGTGGAAGACGTTTTCAAAACACTGCTGCGTAAAAAATATGGCAGTGATGAAAACTTCGACGTTATCGTTAACGCCGAAAAGGGTGACCTGGAGATCATCCGACGCCGGATGATCGTGGAAGACGGACAAGTGGAAGACCCACTGGCACAGATCGCTTATTCTGATGCCGTGAAGATAGAACCAGACTTTGAAGTGGGTGAAGAATTGTACCAGGAGATTGACCTCTATGATTTTGGCCGCAGGGCTATATTAGCCGCCAAGCAAACCCTGGCCAGCCGTATCAGCGATTTAAAGAAAAACGTCTTAGCGAAAAAATATGGGGATCGTACCGGTGATATCATCAGTGCAGAAGTGTACCAGGTTTGGAAAAAGGAGATCTTGCTACTGGATGAAGAAGGAAATGAACTCATTTTGCCAAAAAGTGAGCAGATCCCACAGGATTATTTCAAAAAAGGTGAGAATATCCGTGCCGTGGTGAAGAAAGTGGATATGAAAAATAATAGCCCGGTGATCATACTTTCCAGAACTTCGCCTGACTTCCTGGCCAAATTACTGGAGATAGAAGTGCCTGAGATCTTTGATGGCCTTATCGTAATTAAAAAAATTGTTCGTGACCCGGGAGAAAGGGCTAAAGTAGCTGTTGAATCTTACGATGACCGTATCGATCCCGTTGGTGCCTGTGTGGGTATGAAGGGAAGCCGTATCCATGGTATCGTTCGTGAATTAAAGAATGAGAATATTGATGTGATCAACTGGACCAGCAATACGCAGTTATTGATCCAGCGTTCACTGACACCTGCCAAGATCACCAGTATGGAACTGGACCAGGAAGGACATCATGCGAATGTGTACCTGAAACCAGACCAGGTTTCACTGGCTATCGGCCGCCGTGGTGTGAATATCAAACTGGCCTGTGAATTGACAGGGTATGAAATAGATGTATACCGCGACAGTGAAGAGGAAGAAGAAGGATTTGATATTGATCTCGATGAATTTAGTGATGAGATCGATGCGTGGGTTATTGATGAACTGAAAAGGATTGGTTGTGATACAGGCCGCAGTGTATTGAAGCTGACCGCAGAAGAGCTGGAACGCAGAACAGACCTGGAGAAAGAGACCATTGCTGACGTAAGGAAAGTGCTGAAAGAAGAATTTGAAAAAGAATAACGCAGTGTGCGGGTGAGAAAATCATTTTCGAATTTCTAACCTCCGGCACATTGATACATTAATTAAATAAACTGAATGGCAGAATTAAAACTTCCAAGATTATTAGCCGCCGCTAAGGAGTTCAACGTGGGGCAGGATACGTTGATAGACTACCTGATTGGCAAAGGTTTTCCCAAAGATGATCTGAAACCTACGTCCAAGCTGACGGAAGACATGTACCGTGCCCTGCAGCAGGAATTCCAGAGTGATAAAGCCGCTAAGATGAAGAGTGACCAGGTGGATCTTCCCAAAGGCGCTGCGGCAGAAGCCAAGAAGAAGAAAGAAGAAGAGGAGATCGTCTTTAAGAAAGAGGAGAAGAAAACGGTTAAAAAAGAAGAACCCAAACCGGAAGAAATTCCTGTTGTTGTGGAAGAGGTGAAGCCGGTTGAAGTACCGAAGAAGGAAGAAGAAGTAGTGGTTAAAGTGGAGGCCCCGGAAATCGAAAAGCCGAAAGTGCTTGATAAGATTGA